>CAZTFJ010000347.1:0-3639 GCA_964612255.1 uncultured Rikenellaceae bacterium
GGTAACTATGCCCACGTTTACCACGTTGCTAATTTTTTCTATTACGTAGTTTTTTATTGAGAAATCGTGAGCCGAGGCGGGTAAGTACTCCTTTATAAAGTGGTCGATACTTTGTAGCGGGTTGTTAAAGTTTGACACCATGCTCTGCACATTTACCGTGCTAAGGTCGTTTATTTGGGCTACCACAAGTGGAATCATCACGCTAAAAAATAGAATGAATATGGTCCAGAGGGCAACAAGACCTATGGCTGCTCCCAGTGCTTTTGGTGGCGACCAATTCTTAATTTTTATTTTACAAACCAAATCAACCAAAGGTTTGCCTACCAGCGAGAGAACAGCCGAAACAATTAAATAGCTAACAATATGGCTGAAATACCACAGTAAAAAAAGCACAATGGCCAAACCTGTGCCAAGAATGATGTATCGAGCTAGCTTGTTCATAGTGTGATTTTCAAGTTAAGCATTTATTACGCTTTTTAACTATAGGGTAAAATTAGCTGTTTTGGTCGAGAAAAGTACCAAAACCAAAGCGATTTGCCAAATGTTCATATCCTCGCTTTAATATATTCGCAAAGCATGAACCTTTAGTGAGGTTAATGGTTAAACCAAAATTGCTTAGGTTAATCAAAAGCAGGACTGTTTATTATCAAAATACAACTAAATGTTAAACGACTTTTTACTTACTCACAAGGGCGAGCTGGCGGCTCTGATCACCGCTTTTTTTTGGACAATTACAGCTCTGGCTTTTGAGTCGGCTGGGAAAAAAATTGGTTCGCTTCAGGTAAACCTTATTCGGCTTACCATGGCATTTATATTTCTAAGTATTTATTCGTGGATAATGCGTGGGGTTATTTTCCCAACCGATGCCAGCGTTCACAACTGGGTTTGGCTTTCCATATCAGGATTAGTTGGCTTTGTGCTGGGCGATCTGGTGCTCTTCCAAGCCTACGTGGTGGTTGGTGCCCGAATATCGATGCTAATTATGGCCTTAGCGCCTGGTGTGGCTGCCCTTATTGGTTGGGTTTGGCTCGGCGAAACCATAACTCTAAAGCAAGGGGTTGCCATGCTGTTAACCTTTTTGGGTATTGCCTTGGTTATTCTCCGGCGTGAAATTGATGATCCGGAGAAGCCAAAGTCTCGCCGAAGGGTTCAGTTCTCTTATCCTATTGCAGGTTTGTTATTTGCCTTTGGCGGCGCTGTTGGTCAGGGTGGTGGGCTTGTGCTTAGCAAGTATGGTATGGCCGATTACGATGTTTTCTCGGCTGTACAAATCCGTGTGCTTACTGGTGTGGTTGGATTTGCTCTAATTTTTACATTTTTAGGACGTTGGAAAAAGCTAGCCGAGTCGCTTAAAAACCGAAAAGCCATTGGGCGAACATCAATTGGAGCTTTTTTTGGCCCATTTTTGGGCGTATCGTTCTCGCTTTGGGCAGTTAAGTTTACCACAACAGGCGTTGCTTCGGCGTTAATGTCTATTGTTCCCGTGCTTATTATTCCCTTCTCGGTTTTTATTATGAAGGAAAAGTTTAACCCTAAGGAACTTGTTGGTGCTGTAATTACTATTCTTGGCGTGTTTCTGTTTTTTATGTAGACAAGGGGATCAAAATATCCGGCAATTAATTGTTGTTCTGTTAATTTTCCCCAAAGTTTTCTGGGCTCAAAACAAATTCTTTTACCTTTGCTTTGGGTGAAATGATTAAAGCCAAAATATTGCACCTAATTAGCTAACCATAAGCTAGAAACTAAAATCAACACAAATAATTAACTAACATGATTATGAAAAAAATGCTTAAAATTTTATGGCTATGGGGATTATTGGCAGCGTTGCCAATGGCCACATACGCCTACGAGGATGCGCGGATGATGCGTTTTCCTGACATCAATGGAAATCAAATTGTTTTTGTTTATGCCGGCGATATTTGGACCGTGGATGCCAATGGCGGCGATGCCCGCCAGCTAACATCGCACAAGGGGCTTGAGTTGTTCCCCAAAATTTCGCCCGATGGAAAGTGGATTGCCTTTTCGGGTCAGTATAGCGGTTCGCGTCAGGTATATATTATGCCATCGCAGGGTGGTACACCACAGCAGCTTACCTTTTACAACGATGTGGGAGAGATGCCGCCTCGTGGTGGGTTCGATTACGTTGTGTTGGGTTGGACTCCCGATAGCAAAAAGGTTTTTTTCCGTGCCAACCGTACACCATACGGCGAACGGATGGGGAAATACTTTACCATTAGCATTCAGGGTGGATTAGAGGAAGAGCTACCCATACCCCACGGCGGATTTGCCGACCTATCGCCCGATGGAAAGAAAATAGTCTTTACCCATGTCGATAGGGAGTTCCGTACCTGGAAACGCTACAAGGGAGGTCGCGCATCGGATCTTTGGATTTACGACCTCGACAAGGATGTTTCTGAAATGATTACCGATTTTAAGGGAACCGACCATATTCCGGTATGGCATGGTAATAAAATATATTTTGCCTCGGATCGCGATATGTGGCTAAATATTCATAGCTACGATGTAAACACCAAGCAGGTAAAGCAAATTACCAAGCATGAAAAATTTGATGTGATGTGGCCTAGCGGTTCTAACGGCCAAATTGCCTACGAGGTGGGAGGTTATCTTTATAAGTTAGATCTTGCAACTGAGCAAAACCAGAAGGTAACGGTTAACATTAAGTACGATAATGCCAACACCTTACCGTACCACAAAAATGTTAAGGACGATATTCATAGCTCTGCCATTTCGCCAACCGGAAACCGTGTACTTTTCGATGCCCGTGGCGATATTTTCTCGGTGCCAGCAGGCGAAGGAACTACTCACAACCTTACCAATACACAAGGTGTGCGCTCGGTTTACCCAAGTTGGTCGCCCGATGGCAAGTGGATTGCATACTACTCCGATCAATCTGGTGAGTACGAGGTGTACCTACTCGAGAATAAGGAAAATGCAGAACCAAAGCAAATTACAAAGAAATCGAAAGGCTGGAAGTATCCAGCTGTGTGGTCGCCCAACAGCAAGCTGATGGTTTATTTCGATAGGTCGATGAAGCTTCAGCTGCTCGATGTTGAGTCGGGTAAGGTAAGGGTTATCGATACGCCCACATCCGACGAGATTAGGGGTTACAACTTCTCGCCCGATTCGCGCTGGATAACTTACACAAAGAATGGCCCCAATGGTCAGGGTGGTATCTGGGTATACAATGTTGAGAGCAATAAAACCCGGCAGCTAACCGACAATGTTTTTAGCGATAGCGATCCCGTTTTCTCTACCTGCGGTAACTATATCTTCTTTGCCTCAAACCGCGATTTCAATCTTAGCTTTTCCGATTTCGAGTTTAATTATCTATACAACAGGGCTACCCGCCTGTTTGCCATTGCTTTGCAGAACGAAACCCCAAGGCTTTTTGAGCCCAAGGAAACTGTTGAACCCGTTGGCAAGGAGGAGAAAAAGGACGAGCCCCAAAAGGATGTAACCGTAAATATCGATTTTGAAGATGCTAACCAGCGCATTATGGCTTTCCCTCTCTCATCGGGTAGCTATTGGGGGTTGCAACCTGTTGACGGTGGTTTGGTTTACTTTAGCAACGAGGGTATGAACCGCTACAATGTGAAGGAGCAGAAAAATGAGCTAATA
>CAZTFJ010000348.1:0-733 GCA_964612255.1 uncultured Rikenellaceae bacterium
TTACTCTTTTTCCCATTCTCATCATCGGTATAGTAGCCCTGCCCATAGGCTTCGCCGTAGCTATAGCCGTATTTGTAGCCATAACCATAGCCATAGCTATAACCATACCCATATCCCTTTGGTTTCTTAAAATCGTTAAGCACAAGAGCCAGGTTGGTAATGGTTTTATTCTTGGTAAGATCATCAACAAGTTCAAGGGCATTAACTGAGGTAAATCTATGACGAATAACGAATAACGTAGTATCGCAAGCGCGACTAATAAGTACCGCATCGGTAACCACAGCAACTGGTGGGGAATCAATTACAACAATATCGTAATCGTTACGCAAACGGCTTATTAAGTTTTCTAAATTATTACTGGCTATAAGTTCTGCCGGATTAGGGGGTATAGGCCCCGATGGAACTATTGATAGGTTTGGGACTTGTGTCTGAATAATCACATCATCGAGTTTATCCCTTCCTATTAGGAATGTGCTCATTCCCTTTGAGTTCTCCACCCCTAAAAGGTTGTGTACCTTTGGCTTTCTGAGGTCGAGCCCCAGCACTAATGTTTTTTTGCCCAAGCTTGCCAAGCTTATGGCTAGGTTCGATGCCACAAAAGATTTACCCTCGCCGCTAATGGTTGACGATACCAGTATCACCTTGCCAGAACAACTTCAAGGCCGGCGGCTCGTTTTTCGGCATGCCCGGCCAGCTTATGCAGGCTTCCTGGTACACTGGCGACCCTGAAACC
>CAZTFJ010000348.1:743-3639 GCA_964612255.1 uncultured Rikenellaceae bacterium
TTTACCCTCGCCGCTAATGGTTGACGATACCAGTATTACCTTGCACTTGTTCTCGCATAGCATAAAATCGAGATTGGTACGAAGAGCCCTAAACGATTCGGTAAACGATGATTTGGGCTTGTCGAAAACGGGCAGATGGCTCTCGTAGGGATTATGGCCAATAGTACCCAACATAGGGGCTCTGGTTTTTTTTGATATGGTTGCTGGGTCTTGAATGGAGTTGTTAAGCTGATCGAATAGCAAGATTAAGCCAACAGGAATAAGCAACCCAATAATAAAGCCCATTATATAATTCATTTTACGGTTGGGCTTTGTTACTATTGCCATATCGGCTCTGGCCTCGTCAATTATGCGATTGTCCGACACGCTGGAGGCTTTTGCAATACCCGCCTCAATGCGTTTCTCCATAAGATAGGTGTAGAACTTCTCGTGTATGTTAAACATCCTCTCCATATTAACCAACTCCCTTTCAGTTACGGGTAGCATACGTAGCTGCTGCTCCTGTTCGGCAACACGCCTGTCGAGTTCCCTAATCCTAATTCCGTTCACCTTACGCATTCCTACCAGCTTCTCAAAAAGCAGCTCAATTAGGCTGTTGATATTTTGGTCTAGCGCTAAAACGCGCGTATTATCGGGACGAAGTGTCATAAGCAATCCATCGCGCTCCAGGGTTAGCTGGTTTAGGTCGTTTACAATTGCGGCTATGCTGGCATCATCAAGCCCTATGCTACCCGGTGCCACCAAACCCTTAAGGTCTTTTTTCGCTTTTAAGTAATCTTCTAGGTAATTAAAATACTCAATCTGCAGGGTAAGCGCATTTTTCTCGGCGTAAAGCGACTCCAAACGTTCAAGCAGGGTTCGCCCTTCGGTGCTTAGGTCGATAATACCCTTACCCGTTCTGAAGTTTTGCAGAAGCAACTCGGCTTTACGAAGCGAATCGGATATACCCTTGAGCTGGCTCTCAACAAACTCAATGGTGTTTTCTGCAGTTAGAGATTTTTCTTGTAAATCGAGGCGGATATACACCTCCATTAGCTTGTTAAGAAAATCGGCCTCTTGCTCGGCTACATAACCACTAGTACTCAAAGTTAATAGGCTTCCCTGCTTATCGTTCAGTTCCACTGCTACCTTCTTCATATAGGCTATGGCCTGGGTATGAGGATCGTTAATTACAAAGTAGTACTTATTGCTTTGACGGCTTAGTTCAAAACTGTCAGGATCTCTAAGGGTTATGGTAAAAGAAAAGCGACTATCGTAATACTTCTGGCCAAAACGCACTCTTTTCACTTCGGTTCCATCGTCAAAATTTAGTTCATACTCTTTATCCGATAAAAGATTTATGTTAACAGGATATCCTAGGGTATTCACCTCGGCAGTATCGATATGCACCACAAAGGGTGAGCGGTTATACATTTTACTCTCAGCAATTCCCCTTCGACCAACATTCACATAAGTGATGTTGAAATCGGGTAGTTCTTCAATTGCGGTGCGGGCTAGGGTATACGATTGCAATATGCCTATCTCGTTCTCAATCCGTTTCCTATCCTGCATAATGTTCATCTCACGCATCAAGTTTTGTACACCTTGGCCCACCTTACGGCCATCGGCATTACCCACCAGAAGTGATGCCTTAACGGAGTATACCTGCTCCGAGTAGCGATTAACTAGATAAGCCACAAACAGCCCTGCAAACACGCAAATAGCTATCCAGTACCACTTGCTAAGAAAGAGGAAAAAGTAGCGCTTTAGGTCAAGCGTTTCTTCTGGGAATGGGGGGTATGAGTTGTTGGGGGAATCCATAGTTATGTGATTGGTTGATTGATGATTGGTTGATTGCCTGCCTACTAGGAAGGGGTGATTGAATGATTGAATGATTGAGTGATTGAGTGATTGAGGATGATTGATTGGTTAATCGTTGTTGTCTAATCCATAAAATTCAATCATTTCTCTGACAACATAATCGTTTTGCCATTCAGATTTTTCTTTTAGCTGCTTAACTTGTGATTTGTTATAGTTGATTAGTTTGTTCTCTAATGAGTAATGAATTGTGTCAAAATGATCGAAACACTCCCTGCTCAGAATACTAGCTTGGTGTAAAGCATATATCTGAGAGTAATTCTCGGCGAGTGAGGCTAAAGCAATGCTATTAAACTGAATGGATTCTTTTAAATGTCGTCGACCATACCCCTCAGCTATATTTGAGTGAACAGAGAATGCGGAACTTTCAATCTGATTTTTAACCTTGTATGAGATGTCGCTGATTTCATCTATCATTTTCTTAATCAAAACAAACAGGGCAATGGCTTCCTTCCAAATATCGAGTTTGCGAAAGCCACGATTTATGTTTTTGTTTCTAGTAATTAAATGATCATCCAAATTAACCATATAGCTTCACTTAGAAAAACTTCTTATTATTACCAACTTACAATATAAGTTTGGTTAAACCTAACAACCAAAATTCTTAATCAACCAGCCAAATACCCAACCGAGCGCACTTTGCAAGTTCGCCGTAAGGCAATCATCCAATCATCCAATCATTCATTCTTCCAATCATCAATCATCCAATCCTTTCAAATAGCACTTAATTACTGGTTCCTAGTCGAGTTATAAAATTATAAAGCAATATTATGGTGCTAACCGACGAAAGGGTTAGGTTGATATAGGGTAAGTTCATCTGAAACACCTTGTTGCCTATGGGTTCAACTATTACCACATCGTTGGGGAGCAGATAAAATGCTTCGGATGAGAGCACAGAACGATCGTTAAGATTCAGCCTGATAGTTTTATTTCCCTCGCTCGATGAGCGAACAACTAGCACATTACGACGGTCGCCATTCTCTGTTAGGTCGCCCACATTAGCCAGCGCTTCAAATATATTAATATTATCGTTGAAGTT
>CAZTFJ010000349.1:0-1743 GCA_964612255.1 uncultured Rikenellaceae bacterium
GATATCGGCCTCGGTGCTTTCGCATAGCGCGCTTAGGGCGTTGATAGATGATACCCGTTGCGCAAGGAATGCGTTGGCAGTTAGTTTCGATAGTTCCGACGACCATACGTTGGTTTGCAGAATGCGTTCCTTTGGAAGCCAATGGGCATAAACATCAGTAAGTGCATCCATAGCTTCGCGACCTTCGGCTGTGGCTATGTCGCCACCAATAAGCACTCGGTCGGCATTGTGCAAATCGTCAATAGCTGTTCCTTCTGCTAAGAATTCGGGGTTCGAGAGGATTTGGAATTTTACACCATTACCCACATTGTCTAAAATATCTTTTATAGCCTTAGCGGTGCGAACGGGAAGAGTTGATTTTTCGACCACAATTTTGTCCTCGGTGGCCACCTCGGCAATCTGACGGGCACAAAGTTCAACGTATTTAAGATCGGCGGCCATTCCCTTGCCCTTGCCATAGGTTTTGGTGGGGGTGTTAACCGAAATGAAAATCATTTGTGCATCGCGAATCCCCTTCTCAATGTCGGTTGAGAAGAAAAGGTTCCGGTCACGAGCTTCGGCTACTACCTCCTTTAGGCCGGGCTCAAATATTGGAAGTTTATCTAAATCCTCATCGTTCCAGTCGGCAATCCGTTGAGGGTTAATATCAACAACGTTAACGGTAATCTCGGGGCATTTTTGGGCAATAACAGCCATAGTGGGGCCACCAACATAGCCAGCACCAATGCAGCAAATGTTTTTAATTTTCATAGCTTAGGTTATTTCGTCAATTGGTTAATAATTGAGATGGTTACAAGTGCAATGGATGAAAGCGATGAGCTAACAGCCAGCGTTTCTTGGAGCGATATACCCTCACGCTCTGGTTTCACAGGTACAATAATTTCTGCGCCTGGCTCAATTCGGGGGTACACTTTAAAGAATATAAAATTTCGGGTTTTATTTACCGATCCGTTGGGATATACCACAAATACTTTGCTTTTTCGGGCCTTGTCAGTAAATCCACCTGCGTGAGCGATATACCTTCTAAGCGTGGCGTTTTTGAAGTAGCGAGTTGTGGTGGGGTTTAGCAGCTCACCACTAAGCCTTACGGTTTGAAGCTGCTGTGGAACTCTTAGTATATCGCCCTCTACAAGAAGGAGATCCTCGTTGCCCTTGGGGTTTTTTAAAATCTTTTCGAGATTAATACCAATGGGTTGATGCGAGTTGTTCATCTGTTCATCAATATTGGCATCTATTTCTAAATCATCACCCTCAAGATCTTTTATCCTTTGGGCCTGCTCGCGCTGAGTTTCGTCTATTTTTCGAAGTAAGGTTGCACCTGGGAGATAGGCCTCGGGGGTTAACCCTCCTGCCCTAGCTACCAAGTCGGAAATTCGGTCGCCTTTGCGAGCAATGGCATAATTGCCCGGGAATACGAATTCACCTTCGGCTTTGGCTAGTTCCTGCTCCTTATACCCTGGCGAGGAACGAACAAATACAATATCGAATGGCTGTAATTTGAAAGAGGAACCCTCATCGCTAATGGATAGGTTCTCATCAATAGGAAAGTTAAATACCTCGGAAGTTATGTCATCCGATTCGGTTGCATTGCGATTTTGCACTCGTCGTGCCACCTCAACCTTGGCAAGTGATGCAGAGTGTTTTAGTCCCCCAGCTTTTCGAATAAGCTCGCCTAAGCTTATGTTTTCAGCAAAGGGAAACGAGCCTGGGGTTTGAACTTGTCCCATTATGTTAACGGTTCTG
>CAZTFJ010000349.1:1767-3634 GCA_964612255.1 uncultured Rikenellaceae bacterium
TAATTACCAATAAATCTTCGAGGTTTAGCGGCATGTCGAGAGCAGGGTTTTCAAGAATACTCCCTAAATCAATATCAATAACCTCAACCTCCAGGTTTTCACGTAATCTGTAAATGGATGCTCTGCTGGTAAAAGCATCTTCCCTTAGGCCTTCGGCTTGGTTAATCAGATCGGTTACTGTCATCCCTTCTTTTAGAGCATATTCCCCTTCTCTGAAAACAGCACCTTTAACGGTTACACGGTTTTCGTAACGATCTAGAATTTCACCAACAAGAATCTCGTCGCCATTGCTCATCATAAACGATGAGAAAAGTTCTTTGTCAACATTAAGTAGCTTACGTTGGCTGTCGGTTTTGCGGTTTACCACAAGATGTTTGCTGTAGGCTTTAGCTGAAAATCCGCCAGCAAAATGAATTAACTCTTCTAGCGTTTCACCCATTTTCATTTCGTAAATGGCTGGTCGAATAACCTCACCATCCATAGTAACCTGATTTTGATAAGGCGCAATAAATACAATGTCTTCATCTTGTAGTCGCACGTTTAGCTTGGTTTCGCCTTTTGCCAAAAAATCGTATAAGTCGATATTTTTGTATGTGTCGCCATCGCGGATTATCTTTATTTCACGGAAAGAACCTTTGCTATTGGGTCCACCGGCTAGATAAAGGGCATTGAAGGCTGTAGCAAACGATGGAAGTGTGTAGGTGCCAGGCATAAACGCATCGCCAGTAACAGTTACCTTAATGCTTCGGATGTTGCCAATGCTCACTTGTGCAAAGGTATTAGGCGATGTGCCTTTAAGTCCAGAATAGATTGTTGATAGTCGGTTGACAATAAGATTTGTTGCTTTTTCGATGGTTAGCCCGCCAACTCTTACTGGGCCAACGTTGGGTATGTTTATTTGCCCTTCGGGGGAAATTGTTAGATTTAACTGGCTTTGCGATGCCCCCCATACTTCAATAATAAGTTCATCACCAGCTCCCAGCTGGTAGTTTTTGGGTGTGGGGATGTTTAGGCTAGGTTCGAATGTTAGTTCAGCTCTATTGAATAGGTCGTATCCAAAAACATTTAATGTGCTCTCCTCTTCTTCAGTGTCCTTGGGGAAGTCATCGCGTTGTGATACCTCGTTGTCTGTTTTTCTTGTATCGTTTTGGTTGGGTTGAGCAACAACGCTACTTTGTCCCGATTCAATAGCCTTTATTCTTTCTCTTAGTTTTAGCACCTCGCTATACTGCATCCCTCTCGATACCGCTTCGCCCTCTAGCTCCGACATTGTCATTCCTGTGGTTCTAGCACGGCTAATAAATTGTTTGATTTGGGCATCAGAAAGATTATCGACCTTAATGGAACTGAAATCGACCTGATTGATGTTGAGCTGCGCATTTGCCTCTGGGGTTATTGTGGTTAAGAGGGAAACTGTTAGCAGCAAGTGGATAGTAATGCGAAAAAACCTTAGCATAATTTTTATCTTATAATTTGTTATTTTGTAATTGTTCCAGTTTAAAATTTAACTGACCAAATTAACAATAATTGCACCAAAAGCATTGGTGTGTTATGCGTAATGCATATGCTTAAAAACCAACTCGTAAAAAAATATTTTGTTGGTAGGGCTATGCAAAATGAAGCACAAAAGTAAGAAAAATCTCTTAGTAACTTAATGTTAAATTTTATCAACGTAACGAATTGTTGCATGTTGTTGAATATTTTAATTTTTGCAGCTGTGCCCTTAGGTATATGTAATGGAATTTTATAGGTTTTCTGTTTAAGGCGCTGATAGTTTCGACGTGTTTGTTAAGTTTCTTAAAAACTGTTTAAGTTTTTTTGAACATTTTCTTTTATGATGCCGCCGTAGGTGGCATATAACGATTGA
>CAZTFJ010000350.1:0-3632 GCA_964612255.1 uncultured Rikenellaceae bacterium
TGTGTAGTTTGTAAATTGAAAAATTCATAATATATCTTATAGCTGTGAAAAGAATTATATTTATAATGCTGATAATGGTTGGGGCGATTAGCTTGCGAGCGCAATCGGAACTTACCTTGCCATATATGGGTAACCTGTTTCAGAATACATACTTAAACCCAGCAATGCGGTTCGAGCATTCTGTAAGCATTGGCTTACCTGCCTTGTCGTCTGTGCAAGTGCAGTTTATACATAACGGGTTTGTACCCTACTCGTTTCTTAAGCTTGATAATGGAACTCTTTCCGTTTCGCCCGATAAACTTGTTGGGCAGCTTAATGACAAAAACTTGCTATTTGCCAGTGCCAATGTAGATTTATTCCATCTAAAACTTCGAATTCAGAACTGGGATTTTTGGTATGGGGTTAGGCAAAAGCACGAGATGTCGTTTTTTTACCCTAAAGCTATGGGTATTCTTTTGCTCGAGGGCAATGCCGACTACGTAGGTCAAACCCTCGATTTTTCTCCATTGGGCTTAAACGCTTCGATTTACCGTGAGCATACGCTTGGGGCTTCAACCGAAAGGGGAAAGTGGACTTTTGGCGGCCGGTTTAGCTTGTTGCATGGCCTAACCAATTTACACCTTAATCCAGAAACGTTTGAGGTGCAGGTAAATGAAGATATGTATGCTCTTGGGGGAACATCTAATGCGGTTGTTCGAACATCGGGTTTGCCAGGCGACTCGTTAACGAATATCAATTTTAGCCAGTTCGGAAACTTCGATAATATGAACATCGGTAGCTTTGCCGATTTCCAAGATTTCCTTGAGGAGAACTACACCGCAAACTATTTAACCCGTTTTCGGAATCCTGGTGTAGCATTAAGCGGTGCGGTATCGTATAAGTTAGACTCTCGCACAACTTTTTCTTTTGCATTTAGCGATTTAGGCTTTATAACCTGGAGCGATAGTACCAAGGCCTTTAGCGTAGCGGGACAATACGAATTTGTTGGGCTCGATATGCTAAGCAATGTTTTGCAAGGTCAGGAATTTACCCCCGATTCTATACTAAGCGATTTAGCAAATAATTTTTCTACTACCGAGGATTATGATTTTAAGTATAGAACCTGGTTAAACCCAAAGTTTTATCTTTCTGCAACTTATCAGCTTGCTAGGCGAACATACGTAGGAGCCAACCTGTATGCGGTTGTAAATCGTCGGTTTTACCCTGCCTTTACGGTTGGCGTTTCGCAAGGGGTTGGCCGATTTTTTAACCTATCGCTTTCGGCTTCAATGAATCAGCGTACTCTTACAAACCTTGGGCTAGGGCTAATGGTTAAGCCTGGTCCGTTCCAAATCTATTTAATGGCTGACAATCTTTACGCACCAATTGTAGATCCGCTTAGCTTTACAAACATAAATTTTAGATTTGGTGTAAACTTGGTATTTGGAAGGGTAAAAACACCTCAGGGATTACCTTTTAAGTAAAGTCCAGAAGTATTAACTATGATTACTCGTTGTTATGAATAAATTATTATATAGTACACTAGTTGCCCTTTTACTCTTACCTGCTTCGTTTAGGGTTGACGCCCAAACATCGTTTAAACCCGAAAGTTTGGGGAGTAGTATAAATACAGAGTATGCCGAAATTAACCCAGTGCTTTCGCGTGATGGCAAAACATTATTTTTTAGTAGGGTTAATCATCCCGATAATAACTTTGGCTCAAGTAGTAGCCAAGACGTTTGGTGCTCAACGCTACAGGATGATGGCAGCTGGAGTAAAGCTACACGTTTGCCCAAAGCAGTGAATATTGGGCAGTATAATGCTATTATATCTGCTTTGGACGATGGCGTTTCTTACCTTATTCTTGGTAGGTACAACCGTTCTGGTAAGCAGTGGGTAACCCGTGGATTTTCAATTATTAAGCAGTTGGGACCAACCCAATGGAGCAAGCCCAAGAAAATAAAAATTAAGGGATTCTCTCGAATGAATAAAGGGCGTACCGTAACTGCTTATATGACTCCAGACAGAGAGCAACTTTTTTTAACTTTTTCAACCTATCCAAACAGTCGTAGGTTGTCAATTTACGTTTCAAAAAGGAAAAAGGATAATGTGTATAGCCGTCCTCGATCGGTTAGTGGAGGTTCAAACAATGCCATGGATCCCAGAACTATTGAGGCTCCGTTTGTGACCGCTGACAAAAATATGATTTATTTTTCGGCCGATTACACCTCGGGTAGAGGAAACAATAACTTGTACTACGCCAGCAGAGCCGACGATGATTTTAGGCGTTGGAGTGCTCCACAGCTAGTTACCGATACCATAAACACAGCCAATTGGGAATCGTACTTCACAATGAATAGCCAGGAGAGTTGGGCTTACTACAGCTCAACAACCAACTCTAAAGGTAAGGCCGATATTTTTAGGGTAAAATTGTTTGAGGAAAGGCCCTACCTAAAAGTTTCTGGCTTAATTCTTAACCAAGCCGATCAAACTTTGATGTTAGATGATAAAAACTACACAATACTGTTTAATTGTCATCAGTTCCCTGGTCTTGAAATTGATACCGTTTCGGCATCGTATGAGGTGATGTTGCCTCTGGGGAAAGCATATACCCTGCAACCCTCAATGGATAATTGGAATGGTATATCGGAGAGTATCGACTTAACCAATGTTAGGGAGTACTCAGAAACCAAGCAAAATCTTTATTTCTCATCAATTCCATTTGTTCAGGTAAGCGGACGCATAGTTGATGCCCATACCAACGAGATGATTTCGGTAAGTCTGAATCCACAGATAACCATAAATGGTATTCTTTCCGATTCTGTGAAATTCGACAAGTTTTCGAGCTCATTTAAGGCCCTTTTACCGTTAGGAGAGAAGTACAGCTTTGCTGCTAATGTGGATAATTTTACAACGTCGGTTGAGGATGTTGATGTAACCCAGGAAAATTCTTTTGTTGAGCACGATATTACCATAACGGTTACCCCATATCCTTGGATAGAGATTAAAGGGAAGGTGCTTGATAACAGCTCGCTAACGCCCATTACGTACGATGCAAAGCCCCAAATACTGATAAATGGCGAGGTGGCCGATACTATTGCTATTGATCCGGTTACGGGCGATTATACTCTTCGACTACCCTACGGTAAAAATTACGTTGTTGGGGTGCAAGCAAACGACTACAAGGTTATTGATAATAATATAGATTTAACCCAATATACTCGCTTTGCAAGCCTTTCGCAAAATATTTACGCCGAGCGTGTTGACGTGAATATGGTTACCCTCAATGGTAAGATAATTAATACCAAAACGGGGAAAATGCTTGAGCAGGGTTACGATGTGAAGCTAAAAGTAAACGGAGTGGTTTCGCCTGCATTTAAGTACGATGCAACAAATGCATCGTACACCCTAAGGCTGCCGGTTGGTTATAATTACGACCTAACGCCAAGCCTTCTAAACTTCTATAACCGATTTGAGCCTGTTGATCTTACCAATGCCAAGCCAATGACAGAGATAACTCGTAATTTCTATGTTACTCCAATTGAGGTTGGGCAATCGGTTGATATAGAAAATATTTACTTTGAAACTGGCAGGGCTGCCATTAAGCCCCAATTGTTCAGGTCGCTTAGCGCGCTTATCGAGTTCTTTAATGA
>CAZTFJ010000351.1:0-3602 GCA_964612255.1 uncultured Rikenellaceae bacterium
AGGCAGAATAATTGTAACCTTGCTAGTTGAAAAAAAATATCGTGTACCCCAAAACTCTGTAGCCAAGCTTATTAGCTCCGATATTATGGGTGGTAAGGCAATACGCTTAGAGTTAGCGCCAAATCAGGAGTACCATAATCAGGGCGATACTTTAATATCATCAGTAGAAACTGGTTTGCTCGATCAGCTTATATTTGAAATGGTGCCCATTAAAGAGAAAGCCGAAACACTTATGATGGATTTAGGCAAGGTGCTCAAGGCAGTTGATCAACTTTTGGGTCCTCAAAATCAGGCGAACCTTAACCAGAGTTTTGCAGCATTAAACCGTTCGTTACATCAAATCGATACTTTATCAACATCACTCAATCTGCTATTCAGCTCTGATAGTAGTAAGATGAAAAAAATATTAGGTAATCTGGATAGCGTTACTACTACCCTGAAAAATAATAGTTCAGGTATCGACACGGTTATTAACAACTTTGCTCAGATTAGCGATGAAATGGCCAAAGCAAATATTAGCAAAATATTAGCCAAAACGGATTCTGCCTTAACCTCAGTTAATGAGCTGATTATGCAAATTAACTCTGGCGAAGGATCGGTTGGTGCGCTAATGAAGAATGATACGCTGTATTACAATCTGGAGCAATCGGCTAAGAACCTGGAGTTGCTTCTTTACGATATAAAAGTAAATCCTAAGCGTTACATTAACTTTTCTCTTATCGATTTTAGCCGGAGTAAATACCAAGAATCTGAAAAATAGATACCGGTTATACGTAAAGCGCAGTATGTGAGGGAGTTAATTTTATTCCCTTAGTTACCAACCACTTTGAAATTTTAGTGGTTAACGTTATCTTAGCTTTTGCTTAAAGTGCACTGCGCAAAGTTTTATTATTCAACTTTTTATAGTTATCAACATTGTAAGTTATTGGTAAACAAAGATAAAAGATAGCAACAGAAAATAATTAAAAAATATTAGCGTGATTAGTAGCGCTTTAATCTCTGTTTGAAAAATGCAACTGAATATTTGTTTTTTTTTCAGTTATTTTTTCACAATTTTGTTCTCACGTCACAGAGTCACCCAATTTTTATAATATTAAACTGAAAGCATAGTGAAGGTTCTTGATTACCAGGAAGCCTGGGGTAATTGTTTGAAAATCATTAAGGATAATGTTCCTCCGGTAAGTTTCAAAACGTGGTTTGAGCCCATAGTTCCGCTTAAACTAGACAGTAACGTATTGACAATTCAAGTACCCAGCCCGTTTTTTTACGAGTACTTAGAAGAGCAGTTTATCGACATCCTTAGAAAAACACTTAGGAAAGAGCTTGGTCCAGGCGCTAAGCTTGAGTATAATGTTGTTATGGATAACCATAATACCTTGTCGAATAAACCTGTAACGGTGGTTTTACCAACTCAGAACAAAACAGAGCTCAGGAATAAGCCTGTTTCTATGCAGCATTCAGGTAATGGCGATTACAAGATTAAGAATCCATTCGTTATTCCTGGTATCAAAAAGTTGCATGTTGATCCGCAGCTGAACCCCGATTATACTTTTAACAATTATGTTGAGGGCGAATGTAACCGATTAGCTCGCTCAGCAGGAATGGCAGTGGCCAATGCACCAGGTAAAACAGCATTTAATCCCTTGCTTATTTATGGTAACTCTGGTTTAGGGAAAACGCATTTGGCTCAAGCCATAGGCATTAATGTGAAAGAGAAATCACCAGAGAAGGTTGTTTTATACGTAAATGCGGTTAAGTTTCAAACACAGTATGTAGAGGCTGTTCGCAACAACAATACCAACGACTTTGTGCATTTTTACCAAATGATTGATGTGCTTATAATTAATGATGTGCACGAGTTTGCTGGTAAAGAAAAAACTCAGGATACCTTTTTCCATATTTTTAACCATTTGCATCAGGCGGGCAAACAAATTATTTTAACATCCGATAAGCCGCCTGTTGAGCTACAAGGTCTAGAGCAACGACTTTTGTCGCGGTTTAAGTGGGGATTATCAGCCGATTTGCAATCGCCCGATTTTGAAACTCGGGTAGCCATATTGCGCCAAAAAATTTATAAGGATGGTATAGATTTATCGGATGAGGTGGTGGAGTATATTGCTACCAATATAACCAACAATATACGTGAACTCGAAGGTGCTCTTATTTCGTTGTTGGCTCAGTCAACTTTAAATAGAAAGGAAATTACCATTGAGTTGGCCTCGGAAATGATTGATAAGTTGGTAAAAAACACCAAGCGTGAAATATCAATCGACTATATTCAAAAGGTAGTAAGTGAATATTTTGGATTGCCTAGCGACGTGTTGCATACAAAAACTCGCAAGCGTGAGATTGTGCAAGCGAGGCAAATTGCCATGTATTTCTCAAAAAGTATGACCAAGAGCTCATTGTCAACCATAGGTAGTTTAATTGGGGGTAAGGACCATGCCACCGTGCTGCATGCATGCAAAACAGTAAATAATTTGATTGATACCGACAAGAGGTTTAAAAATCAGATTGAAGATATTGAGCGTAAGCTAAAACTTTAACCCAAATTTAGCTAACGCTGAGCTACGCTTCGCTCCGGTTGTCATTAGCGATTCTTTTTCTAATGACCGCCATTAGAAGAAGACACAACGTATGCATTGATTATTTGGGTTTTAATTTGACAAATCGATTAAGAAAAACTAAAAAATTTGCAATCATAAATGCTTACAAATTTAGTTTTTCTAAATCGGGGTTAAACCCAGCTAAGCCATTAGTTCGCAAAACTTCTAATGACTAATCTGGGTTTAATTTGTGCTATGTTGCACAATGCAAAGGGGCTGCTTGAAATACAAGTAGCCCCTTTGCTTATTTTGCTAAAAAAGTATTATCCTCTTTTTACCACAAACCAAGGATTTTCAATGTTTTCCTTGTTGTAGGTAACCCTGTTGTTGTCTTCGAGTGAGAGAACCTTGCAGCCTGCCTCCTCGGCTATTGCCTGTCCAGCAGCAGTATCCCATTCGGTTGTATTTCCAAAGCGGGGATAAATATCGGCGTTTCCCTCTGCCACCATACAGATTTTTAACGATGAACCTCGGGCAATTACCTCAATATCACCTTTCTCTTTTATCAGTTTATTTATAAAAGCTTGCGTATCTTCCGATAGGTGTGATCGGCTAGCCACAACTGTATATGCCGATTTTTTTGTGGCTAATGGCAATTTTTCAGCAATTTCCACAATATGGTCTACACTTTTTTGGTCATCGTCAAGTGGAGCGCTGATGTTATTGACCCTAAAGGCTCCCATTCCGGAGAGAGAAAAATACAGCTGATTAAGCACAGGTACGAATATTACGCCTAAAATAGGATATCCCTGATAAACTAGGGCGATGTTAACCGTAAACTCTCCGTTACGCTTAATAAACTCTTTGGTTCCATCCAAAGGATCGACTAGCCAAAAGTATTCCCAACCTTTACGCTCTTCGTAAAGCAGATTACGGCCTTCTTCGCTAAGAACTGGAATTCTGGTTTTCATCAACGACTTCACTATTTCATCATTGGCTAACCTATCGGCAAGGGTTAGGGGTGTTGCATCCGATTTAAGGTTTACCTGAAAATCA
>CAZTFJ010000352.1:0-3594 GCA_964612255.1 uncultured Rikenellaceae bacterium
ATGAGGGAACGGTTCTCAACCTTGAAGCCATCGCAGCCACTGGCTGGCAGTTCGAGGCATGGACTGGAGAGGTGGCTGAGGCTCTCGAAGCCACCACCACCATTACCATGGACGGTAACAAATCGGTTACTGCCACATTTGTGGAGGAATCACCAGCAGAATACACCATTACTTTTACAGTTACCGATGGTACAAATCCAATTCAAGGTGCAAGCATTGCTATCAACAATCAAACTATAACTACCAATGCCTCGGGTGTGGCAAGTATTGAACTTCCAGATGGTTCATATCCATACACCATTACCCTAAACCAGTACGAAACATACAACGGTACTGTTGAGGTGAATGGTGAAGATGTAACAGAAAACGTTTCGCTGGTTTACCTTAGCGCGCAGGAGAATATTGTTAGCGATATATTAATTGGGCCAAACCCATTTAGCAATAGTATTACCATTGCTAACGCTAGCATGTTTACCCAAATAATTGTGGTAAACACCATTGGACAAACAGTGATACAGCAAAACAACCACCGAAACGACACTGTAGTTTTATCGACTCAAAGCCTAAACAAAGGCATTTACATGGTGATACTTAAAACAGCAGAGGGTAAAACTATTGCTCGCAAAGTTATTAAGCAGTAATGCTTTGATTAGTGGTTTTTTTAAAAGAAACTCAATTTACCCAATGGTGAAAAACAACGGATTAAAACCATTAAACAATAAAACACAACAGGCTATGAAACAATTATTAACAATTCTTATTATTGCACTTACAGCAAGTATTGCAATTTCCCAAGAAACTGATTACAACCAATTTGCTATCAAATCGGGCTACGTTGAATATGAACTTACGGGAAATCCAGCTGGCACCAAAAAGTTTTGGTGGGATAACTACGGCGAGAAATCGCGCACCGAAATAAAATCGACAACTACCATTAAAATTTTTGGCATATCAAAAACAGAAGAGCAGCATAGCATTTCCGTAACCAACGGTACTGATAATTACTCATGGGATTTGATTAAGGGAACAGCCTTTAAAACATCCAACGAAGAATACGAAGAAATTAGCAAAGAGATTACCGAGGATATGACCGAAGCCGAAATTGAGCAGATGGGACAAGACATTATTGATGCCCTGGGTGGCGAACGCCTTGGCACTGAGAAATTTCTTGGTAAAAAGTGCGAGGTGTTAAAGGTAATGATGGCCAAAGTATGGATATATAAAGGAATACCCCTAAAAACCGAAGCTAAAGTTATGGGTATTACAGCAAACGAAATAGCCACAGAAATAAAGGAGAATGTGAACATCCCTGCATCAACCTTTGAACCTGATAAAGGCCTAGAATTTCAAACCATTTAAAACTACTAGCTAACTTTCAGTGCAAAAATAGGCATCCTTGGCTTAGCAAGAAATTCTTCTGCTTACCTTGGATGCCTTTCTTTCTCCCCAACAAAAGTCGTTTTTACCTGTAAAAATCCGAGGCAATGGAAAACACCTCATTAAATGAGTGATCTACATCGGATGAGGCAGATTCGGTATAAATTGGAAACGGATTCTCGTGGGTGTAATGGAATGGAAAATTGAGTTCGGTTACAAAGCTATTATTACTTACACACGAGAATGACTGCTTAACAGAATTAGAAGGCATTACAGCATCGTTTTTTAACGTGACAACCCTCAGCTGATTTCTAAGCTTTCGAAATCGATACTCCCTGAAAAACTTATTATTCTCATCGGAAATCATTGCCATAAAGGCTTCGCCCCACAATCCACCCCGAACATACGATGAGAATGGCGACTTGCTCTTGAGCTCAATTAGAAAGTCTTTTAAATAATATTTTCTTAATGCTGCATAGGCATAGCTATCCATTATAAGACGAGATGTTCCACGCATCTGATCGAATAGAGTGCCCCCACAAAAAATGAATAGCCTTGAGCTGCTCACCAAATTGTCTGGATTTGCTAGGAATAGAATTTGTGCCAAGAACGACCCAATGGAGTATGAGAAAAAATCGACCTGAGCCCCCTTGTCCAGAAAAGGAATGCCCCCCTCTTTAATATCAACTAAAAGATTTAACAAATCGTCGGCACTCTGCTTACCCGAGGTAAAAAAGCGCAAAGGATCGTCGCTTAAGCGCTGGCTAAGGGCAATGTTAGCAAAAGTTGACATGCTAAGGCCATCAATTGTTTTTCGGTTATTCAGGAGCGACATCATTTTTCGGGGTTTTGCCCAGCTCTCAGGACTTCGGTTCATATGAAAAGCCAAGGGGAAAAGGATAACAGGTCTTCCCAGCTGTTCTCCTAGCTGCTGCGCCCATGGCAAATACTTTTGCCAGCTGCGCTCATTCAGCCCATGCAATAAAACAATAGCCTTACTGAATCTCTTGTTATTACAAGGGAGATAAACCGGATAATTAAAGGATACATTCTCGGCTATACTTTTATCCTCGGCAGCAAAAGCATTACCATTTACCCCGTTGTATATACCGGTTCGTGTATATGGAATAGGTTTTGATTTGCTAGTGAATGGTATTGAGGTAAAGAGTCCTCTCCTATTATCTAAAATCAATTTACCCGAGGTAAAATTAAATGTCTCTTTTAGCCTTTTGTAGCTTTGTGTATATTCCATAATTCACATTATATCTTGTTTCCACACAAAGTTTCACTCAAATTTTTCTGAATGCAAATTTTTGGTTTTTCCGAATAGGTATGGGGGTATTTTTCGGTATTTTGGGGTGAATTTTAATATTTAGGGGTAAATGTTAAGCAATGAGAAACACCATCATTTCTATTCTACACACTTATTCCCATTCAATTTGCTATCTTTGAAACCTCAAACAATAAAAATGTTAAATAACCCATTACCAAAATACCTTACCGATAAAAAGAATATCGTAAGGCTAATACTACTAACAGCACTTTTTGCTGTGGTTTTCATAAATATTTATGCGCCCTTTGGCCTTGATTCAATTTATGAACTCTCCGAATTGGAATTTTTGGGCATATCGAGCCTAATAATACTAACCGGAGTGCTAGTGGTGGTTATTAGCCGTATTATAATGTATAAGGTATCGAAACGGAAAGAGCTACTCGTTTGGCAATATATTATTTGGGTATTTGCCGAGGTATTGGCCATGGCCATTTTTTACACCCTGTTCGAAAAACTTTTTATTCATGATTCGCGATTTATCCTCGATCTTTTAAAGATATCAATAAAGAATACTACGCTTGTGCTATTCATACCCTACTCGGTTTTGTGGTTGTACTTTTCATGGCAAGAAAAAAAGTTGCAGCTGCAAAAACTAGCTGAAAACTCTAGCGGTACAAGTAATGCAAAGAAAATGATTCCGCTTCATGACGAGAAGGGTGTACTTCGCTTTTCGGTAAAAGTAGAGCATTTGCTATACATAGAATCGGCCGACAACTACGTTAATATCTACTATATAGATAAGGGTAAAACAACCCGTTTTACTTTACGCAATAGCATAAAACGTTTAGAGATGCTGCTGAAAAATTCAGAAGTTATTCGTTGCCACCGTTCGTACATGGTAAACTTTGAAAAGGTTCTAATTCTGAAAAAGGATAAAAACGAGC
>CAZTFJ010000353.1:0-3575 GCA_964612255.1 uncultured Rikenellaceae bacterium
GCTTAACAACTAAAGTATCGCGACCAGGCACTAATATTGAGCCAAGCAATGGGTTAGGACTAATACTGTGTAAGGAGTTAGTTGGAAAGCATGGGGGAAGTATTTGGGTTGAGAGTGTCGAGGGTACTGGTAGCCAGTTTTACTTTACCCTACCCGTTAGTAGTTGAAAATAATTTCAATAGTTTTTGTAAAGATGAAGCCAACCCTAACCCTTTGATAAAAGTGTCAACGGCAGCATAATGGGGCATTGAGAGGGTTTAGCTAATTATCGTTTATGGCGATTTTTTGGTAGTTTATTTTTTTTGAGTTTTTTGTTTACATTTAGAGTGCTAAAACCAAGCGCCTATGCATGATCTAGTCTCAAATCTCGACTCATTTTTATCAGTACTTCCTAATGTAACTCTAATTTGGGATATTTCTGGTAAAAAGATTATTACTATAAATCGGAGTTTGTTTCAAGAGTTGGGTTATAAGCAAGATTCATTGTTCGACAATAGTTGGCATGACCTAATTCACCCCGATGACGCCTTTTCTCTTCCCGAAATTACTTATAGTCAATCCAATGCAACTGTTCTTGAGGTTCGCTTGCAATTAGTAGATAAGAATTGGGCCTGTTACTCGCTGTCGATAAAACCCATCGATATTGATGGCGTTGACCAGGCTTGTATAATATCGTTTGCACCCATAAAGCAGACCAGCAAGTTGCAGCAATCGCTTCTAGAAAGTAATGAGCGTTTTAAGGCTTTGGCCGAGTCATCGTTTGGGGGCATTGCAATTCACGACAAGGGAGTAATTATTGAGGCAAATCACGGATTGTCTCAGATGACAGGTTTTACTGTTGATGAACTTGTGGGCATGGATGGCTTGCAACTCATTGCGCAGCATCAGCGCGATTATGTTATGAGCCAGATTGTAAAAGGGTACGAAAAACCATACCGTTCTGTTGGACTTACAAAAAGTGGAGAGGAATACCCCCTAGAAATTAGTGGGAAACAAATTCCGTATAAAGGCAAAATTGTTAGAGTAACAGAGTTTCGCAATATTAAAGAGCAGCTTCAATATGAGCAAACCATAGCCGAAAATGAGAAAAAATATAAAGATATTATTGAGTTTGCCGTTGATGGATTTGTAATTGGCGATAAGAATGGTGTTGTGGTTGCCACAAATCAACGCTTTCTGGAAATTGCTGGCAGAGAGCGTGCAAATGTTGAGGGTGAGCATATCTCTGCCTTTTTTAACCCCGATGACTTAAATAGCAAGCCGTTGCGTTTCGATTTGCTTAAAAAAGGGCAAACCGTTGTAACCGAGCGTGAGGTTATCCGCCCCGATGGTGCTGCCATTCAAATTGAGATGCATTCCAAACAAATGCCCGATGGTTCTTATCAAGCCATAGTGCGCGATGTTACCGAGCGAAACAAGAACAAAAGTGAATTAGAAAAGAATGAGGCTAAGTTTCATGCTTTATTTTACTATGCCACAGATGCAATCTTTTTGCTTGATAAAAATGGTGTATTTATTGAATGTAACCCCAAAACCGAGCAGATATTTTCTTGCTCAAAGCAGCAGATACTTGGCAAAACACCGGCCGATTTTTCCCCACAATTACAGTATAATGGTGAACTCTCATCAAAAAAAGCAATTTTTAACATCCAAAAAGCATTTAATGGGGAATCCTTGTTTTTTGAATGGATACATAAAGATATTAATGGCAATCTTATCGATACAGAGGTTAATCTAAATGCGGTATCGTTCGGAGGCGAGGCCTACGTTCAGGCCATTGTGCGCAATATATCTTCGCGAAAGAAAGCAGAAAAAGCTCTTGGCAAGGAAAGGCTGCTTATGCATAATATGCTCGAGAATGTGGTAGACCAGATTTATTTCAAAGATTTAGAATCGAGGTTTATACGAGCAAGTAAAAATGTTGTCGAGCGGTTTGGCCTAAAGCAATCAGATGATATTGTGGGCAAAACCGATTTCGATTTTTTTGCAGCAGACCATGCGCAAATGGCTTTTGATGTAGAGCAGAAAATTATTGAGACTGGTAAGCCCATTGTTGGTATTGAGGAACGCGAAGTATGGCCAGATGGTCGCATTACGTGGGTCTCAACAACTAAAGCACCACTTATTGACACCCACGGAAAGATTATTGGGACATTTGGAATTTCCCGCAATATTACTGAAAACAAGAAGGCAAGAGAGCAGGCTGAGCTCGAAAAGGCTTACTTTGAGCAGCTTTTTGAGAGTTCACCCGAAGGTATTGTGGTGCTCGATACTAACGATTGCGTGGTGAATGCCAATGCAGAGTTTCAAAAAATTTTCGGGTATTCTTTATCCGAGATGCAGGGTAAACCCATTAACTCGCTAATTGTACCAACCGATTTTAAAGATGAAGGCCAAGAGCTGACCGAAGCAGTAGCCAAGGGAGAAACCGTGTTGAGCGAAACGGTTCGGTGTAGGAAGGATGGCTCACTGGTTCATGTTTCTATCCTAGGTCATCCAATTTATTTTCATGGGGTGAAAATTGCTGTTTATGGCATATACAGAGATATTACCGATCGCAAAATGGTTCAGGAGGAACTCCTACAGAAAACCCATGAAATTGAAGCGCAAAATGAGGAGTATAGAGTAATAAATGAGGAGTTGTACGAGGCAAAGAAAAAGGCCGAGGAGAGCGATAGGTTAAAAAGCGCATTCCTGGCCAATATGAGCCATGAAATACGTACACCCATGAATGGTATCCTTGGGTTTTCTCAGCTGCTTACAAATCCCGAACTATCCGATGTGGAAGTTGAAGAGTATGTTGAGGTAGTCCAAAATTGCGGTAATCAGCTGCTAAGCATAATAAACGATCTAATTGATATCTCTAAAATTGAGGCCAACCAGATTTCAATATTTTATTCTCCGGTCGATTTAAATCAGCTGATGCATGAGCAGTTTCTGATTTTTAAAGCAAAAACACAAGAGAAGGGGCTCGATTTATCCTACACAAAAGGATTGCCCGATCGGGAGGCTATTATCTCAACAGACTCGTCTCGGGTTCGACAAATTGTGGGAAACTTGCTTAATAATGCCATTAAGTTTACTCAGCATGGCCATATAAACTTTGGATATACTCTTAAGGATAATGTCTTGCAATTTTTTGTTGAGGATAGCGGTGTGGGTATTAGCCCAGAACACTTCGATTCCATTTTCGAGCGTTTTAGCCAGGTAGAAACCCGCTTAACTGAGCAGTATGGAGGTACGGGGCTAGGTTTGGCCATATCAAAAGCATACATCAAAAAAATGGGTGGCGATATTTGGGTAGAATCGACCCATGGTATGGGCTCAACATTTATTTTTACTCTGCCATACAAACCTGTAGCGCAGCCAAAGAAATCTGGTGAGCCAATAGCTGAGAAGCAAATCAGTGCGCCAAAAGGGGTTAACCTGCTAGTGGCCGAAGACGATGAGGTGAACTTTATGTACATCAGAGAACTTTTTGCCAACAACAATTTTAACCTTATTTGGGCAAAAAATGGATTGCAGGCTGTAGATGCAGTTAGGGTAAATCCCAATATCGATATGGTGCTTATGGA
>CAZTFJ010000354.1:0-3527 GCA_964612255.1 uncultured Rikenellaceae bacterium
GATAATGGTGTTGTCGATGGTGAGCCTTTTACCCCATCATCAACAGCAACATATACTGTAACAGGAACAAATGCTCAAACAGGTTGCTCTGCTACCGATGAGGTTACTGTTACGGTTAAAGATCTTCCAACTCCCATTATCGCTACCACCGATAAGTTAGGAATATGTTCGGGTAAGAAAGTCTGTGTAGGTTGCACCGTTGATATTGCAAATGCGCAAGCCTACCAGTGGTTGCTAAATGGCGAACCCATCGATGGGGCAGATGGTAGTGTTTACACGGCAACAGAAATGGGAATATATTCTGTTGAAGTTACGGTTGACGGTTGTGCAGGAGTTAGCAACGAGCTTACAGTTTCTGTAGTAGACTTGCCAGAGCCAACAATTACTGCTGGCTCAAGCGTTGATATTTGCGAGGACAACGAAATCAGTGTTGAGCTTACCATTGATATTGACAATGCCGATAGTTACCAGTGGTTTTTCAATGGGCAAATTATTGCATCTGGCATTCAGCAAAGCTACACCGCTACTATTTCAGGTACATATTCGGCTCAGGTAGTCGTTGGCGGATGTCTGGGTGAAAGTAATGAAATAGTTATTACTGAAATTGATAAGCCCTTGCCGCGAATATCCACAGCCGATAATTTATCCTATTATTATGGTGAGGTGATTAGCGTGTTGTTCGAAACAGATATTACCGATGCCGAAGCCTACCAGTGGTTTAAGGATGATGTGGCCATTGCCGATGCCAACACTGCAACCTACACAGCAACAGAGGCTGGTATATACTATGTTGAGGTTGTAGTTAACGGATGTGCTGGGACTAGTAATAAGTTTGAGGTTGTGCAGCGCGATGAGCTTAAACCTCAGATATCTACTGCCGATCCCATTAGCTGGTGTGCCGATGAGGAAATTAGCGTAAGCATAGTTACAAGCATATCAACTGCCGATAGTTACCAGTGGTATTTTAATGATGAGGTAATTACCGATGCCACCGCAGCAACCTACACAGCCACTGCAGAGGGTGCTTACAAGGTTGAGGTTACGCTTGGCGATCAAACAGCGTTTAGTAACGTTATCGATATTATTTCTATTCCCAATCCAACACCTGTTATATCAACTCCCGACCCAACTGCTTGGTGTACCGGTTCCGAAATTTTGGTTGAGTTCTCAACTGACATAGAAAGTGCCGATGCTTACCAGTGGTTTAAAGATGATGTTGAAATTATTGATGCAACTGCAGCTACTTTCACCGCTACTGAGGCAGGATCGTATTCGGTTGAGGTAATTGTGAATGGATGTGCCGGAATGAGCAACCAAATTGCAATTACCCAGACTGCTAATCTTGAACCAGTTCTGTCAGCACAGGGCGAAATTCAGTTTTGCGATGGCGATGAGGTATCCGTGTTGTTATCCGTTGATATTACCGGAGCAGATTACGTTTGGATGCTAGACGGGGCAGAAATTAATGGAGCAGACCAATCCACATATACTGCTACCGAGGCAGGTGAGTATACTGTTGAGGTATCAAATGAAGGTTGCTCTGGCATTAGTAACGGGGTTACAATTGTGGTAAATCCTGTTCCCGATCCAACCATTTCAACTACTGATGATCTGGTATGGGAAGAGGGTGTAGACATAAGCGTTACGTTTACTGTTGATATTGACGATGCCGATGCTTACCAGTGGCTAAAAGATGGTGCTAGCATACCCGATGCCAGTGCTATATCTTACACAGCCACCGAAGCAGGTGAGTATAGCGTATTGGTAACCAAAGCAAATTGTGCAGGGGAGAGTAATAAGATGAAAATTGAAATATCTACAATTCCTCTTTACGATGTAACCTTTACCGTGCTTAATTCGAGTGAAACACCGGTTGAAAATGCTGAAGTAACCATCCAAGATTATACGCCCGCCTTAACTGATGCAAATGGTCAGGCAGTATTGTCCTTACCTAATGGTGACTACACTTTTACCGTAACTGCCACCGAATACCAAAACTACGAAGAGACATTTACTATTGCCGACGATGATTTGACTGTATCAGTAAGGCTCGTTGCTGTTGGTGTTAGCGTGGATAAGCTATCGCAGCTTAACCTGTTCCCCAACCCGTTCAACAACGAGATAAAGATTTCTGATCCGGAGCTAGTTGATCGCGTAGTAGTTACTAATATAGCGGGTCAAAAAGTTATGGATGTACAGCTAAATGGTTCCGACAGGGTTAATACCCAAACGTTACCCTCGGGAGTATATCTGTTACGCATAATATCAATAGATGGCGAGAGTGCCATATACCGTATGGTAAAAGACAAGTAGTTTAAAATTACAAAGAGTAGCCCCGAGTAATCGGGGCTTTTTTTATGGTTATTGCAAAGCCCAAACCTTTGGTAATTGGAAAGTATTGGCCTATTTTTACACCATCCAAACTAGCCTAATTTATTATGAATGTACTGCTACTTGGGTCTGGTGGTAGAGAGCACGCTCTTGCGTGGAAACTAAACCAAAGCCCATTGCTCAACAAACTATTTATTGCCCCCGGAAATCCCGGTACAGCTTCGCTTGGCCAAAATATAAGCATTAAGCCTACGGATTTTCCATCGATTAAAGATTTTGTTCTGACTCATAAAATCGATATGGTAATTGTGGGGCCAGAAGATCCGTTGGTTATGGGAATCCACGATTTTTTCATTGCAAATGATGAAATTTCTTCCATTCCTGTAATTGGCCCAGCAAGAGCTGGTGCAATGCTCGAAGGGAGCAAGGACTTTTCAAAGGGGTTTATGATGCGCCACGGTATTCCCACTGCGCAATACAAAAGTTTCTGTAGCAGCCAGCTTGATGAAGCTTTGCTATTTCTAAAATCGCTAAAACCTCCTTATGTGCTTAAGGCCGATGGGTTGGCCGCAGGAAAAGGTGTAGTTATTTGCAACGATCTGCTTGAAGCCGAAGAGTCGCTAAAACAAATGTTCGATGGCGAGTTTGGTGATGCAGGTAATACTGTAGTAATTGAGGAATTTCTTGAAGGAATAGAGGTGTCTGTTTTTATTCTTACCGATGGTGATGGGTATGTTGTGTTACCCGAAGCTAAGGATTACAAGCGTATTGGCGAAGGTGATACCGGACCCAATACTGGTGGAATGGGAGCCGTTTCGCCAGTACCTTTTGCTGATTCCGATTTTATGGAAAAGGTTAATGAGCAAATTGTTAAACCAACCATAGAGGGACTAAAAATTGAGGGCATACCCTACAAAGGATTTATATTTGCAGGCTTAATGAATGTAAATGGTAGTCCATACGTTATTGAGTACAATGCCAGGATGGGTGATCCAGAAACACAGGTGGTAATGCCCCGGCTTAAATCTGACCTTTTGAACTTGCTCGTTCTAACATCTCAAGGTAAATTGAATGATGCCGAAATTGAATTCAACCCCGAAACTGTAACGGCTGTAATATTAGTATCTGGAGGCTATCCTGGTAATTATAGCAAAGGAAAAGTTATTACAGATGTTAGTGGGGTAAATGAGGGGTTG
>CAZTFJ010000355.1:0-3522 GCA_964612255.1 uncultured Rikenellaceae bacterium
ATCGGGTTTGTAACGCGAACCACCACAAATAGGACAAGGCTGCACCAAATCTTCAAAAATATGCATACCTGTTTTTACCACCCCAGTGCCTAAGCAGGCCTCGCACTGCCCTTGCTTGCTGTTAAACGAGAAATGGCTAGCCGTTAATTTTGCCTCTTGTGCAAAAGAAGATTTTGCGAATAGCTTGCGCAAAACATCAAACAAACCGGTGTAAGTGGCGGCATTGCTACGCGAAGTTCGGCCAATGGGTTTTTGGTTTACGTAGAGAACCTCATTGAAACCCGACACTGCTAGTAATCCGTGGTTAACCATTGTGCTCTTTCCTGCACCCGATACGCCTGTAACCACGTTTAGCGCATTACGCGCAAATGTAAAGGTTTGCTTATTGATATTATGAATCTTATCGATATAAACATCAAACGTATTGAAGTTGTCTGTCCTGCCATCTGCCCCATTTTTATTAACCAAAAACCCATTGGTAAGCATCTGCTTTGTGGGGGTGCTAAGCTTATTTTTGATTGACAACTCCTGAACCGTTCCCGAAAAAATTACATCACCACCCTGCTGCCCTGCCCCTGGTCCCATCTCAATTAAATGCTGTGCTGCACGAATAATCTGCTCGTTATGCTCAACCACAACCACAGTATTCCCCTTGTGCACAAGTGAGTACATGGTATCGATTAGCGAATGCACATCGCGCTGATGCAGCCCAATAGATGGTTCATCGAAAAGGTAAAGTACCCCGGTAAGACCGCTTGAGCTGAGCTGTGCAAGCCGCATACGCCTTAGCTCGCCTTGCGATAGGGTTTCGCTCATTCGGTTACAAGCAATGTGCCCAACACTAAGCCTACAAAGCTGTTGTAACTCCTCGGCAATTGAATTTATCAAAAATTGCTCACCCTTGCTTGTTAGAGTTTTCGATTTTAACTCCTGTAGCAAATCGAACATAGGCAACGCCTCGTAATGTGATATTGTTAACCCCTTCCAAGTAACTGCTAGCGAGCTGGTCTTTAATCTGTTTCCCGCACAAACACTACACACACGCGGCGAAACAAAGCGAAGGATATTGTCGTTCCTATCGCGCCGTAAAATATCTTCCATAACAGGCACTATACCCTTGTAGTAGCCCTCGTCGCGAGGGCGCGCAGTTATTCCAGTCCACTTTAACCGCGACTCGAGCGAGTGCTTGCCATACAGCACTTTTACGCTATTCGAACCGTTTAGTATTATATCTTTTTGCTGCTCAGTAAGGGCATACCATGGCGTATCGACACTAAATCCGTAATGTTGGCAAACCTTATTGAGCTCATCAATAGTAACCTGCGAGTAAATGGTGTAGCCATTGGGAAGTGTTATAACAAGCGCCCCCTGCCTAAGCGATTTTTGCGGATTAGCTACAATTTTATCAATATCAATAAACTCCTCAATCCCCAATCCCTTGCAATGCGGGCACCACCCTTGGTTAGAATTAAAGGAAAACTCGTTACGGTTAAATTTAAGTTGCTGGTCGTTATAGCGCGAAAAGAGCTGGCGTAGCAAGGGTGATATCTCACTAAACGTGCCCGCCGTTGAACGCCTATTGGCCAGTACGTGAGTTTGACCGACACTAACCACGGGCAACATACCATTGATACTATCCACCTTAGCTGGTCTAATTTTGCCAAGTCGAGAGCGGGTGTAACTCGAAAACGTCTCGAAATACATTCGTTGCCCCTCTCTATACAGCACATCGGTTAGCAGGCTGCTTTTGCCACTGCCCGATAGCCCGGTTACTACCGTAAGTTTGTTGTGGGGGATGCAAACATCAACATTTTTTAAATTATTCTCGGAAGCGTTAACTATTTGAATTTCGCTCATACCAATTAATTTGCCAAGCAAATATAGAACATTTGTAGGGCGATAGATAAGTTTTATCTGAACAGTTTTGGGATGATGCCACTAGCGGTTATAATCGGATTTGTTTGTAGAATGTTTGTATCGAAAAAATTCATTAGAAAAAAAAGCCACAGCCCCGCTTTTGCGGAACAGACTAAGTGAAAGTGGACGACTGAGACAAGAGGCTCAACACAATAGGAGTTTGAGATGCTTATGTCATATTTTAAAAAAATAAACTTTTAACCAGTACCTGTATAATGGGTCAAGAAAAGTTACAGTGTTATTCTGTATATCAATAATTTCCTTGTTTACCAATGCTTTCTTAACCTTTAAAACATTGGCAGATGTTCCGAGGCGATACTTCTGTATGGTTGCTTTTGAACTGAGCTGCTCCACATTATTGATAACAGCTTTAAGTAGATTTATTTGGCTATTGTTTAACCCATCGGTAATGGATTGGAATAGCATGCTGAGTTGGAGAACCAAATCTTCGAAGTCTTCTGATACGTTATCGTTTGTACATTCAACCTCCGTGCGTAACCAGGTCTGTTGAGCCAGCTGCTGCACATAGTATGAGTGGCGGTCGGCTATATCAACAATAAGTTTGGCGGAATTGTTGTCAATCATTTTGCCCGTGTCGCTAAACCTGCTTACAATAAATTTAATCCAGTCGTCGGCCGATATCTTATCAAGGAAAACAATATCGCCAAATTTGTAAAATGGCATTGAGGGAGAGGTAAATACATCCATTAGCATATGGCGTTTACTACCATACAGGCAGTACGATACATTTTGATGCTTTTGCCAATGAGCACGTAACGTTTTTTGGAATGCTTCGGGATTTTCGAATTCCGAAATATTTTGAAATTCATCGATACAGATGATGAAGTTAGCTTTTGAGCTAATGGCTAACCGTTCTGCCAACTCTATAATATCATCGGGTTGCTTTTTAACCTCGCTCCAATCCAATCCGAGTTGCAAATTGCTTTCAGGTGTTGGGTTTACAGTAATTGTGGGGATGAATCTTCCAAGTAGTTGTTTTGCTGAATCAACAATGCTTTCGAGTTTTGTTGATGAAACCTTTAGTATCTCAGTTGCAAAATACTCGTAGAACTGCTCCTCTGTTCTTACGTTATTCAAATCAATAAAGCAGAATCGCAACTTCTTGTTTTTATCCAAGGCTATCTTGGAGGCTTTAGTTACCAGCGATGACTTTCCCCACCTGCGAGGAGAGATCAGTATGGTATGGGTTAAAGAGGTAAAATTCTGAACCAAGCGAATCGTTTCCTTTTCCCTATTGGTAAAGTCCTTATCTAAAGCAATTTTCCCGAATGTAAATGGTGTTTTCACAAGAATAAAAGTTAGTTATATGTCTGAATAATAGCAGCGTACATTAAAGTGGTAAAGAAGTCGCTCTTTCGCTTGTGGAACCCTCATATATTATTCATAGCCTTTTGTGTTAACTACCTTAGATGAGGGTTTCATCCAGGATATTTTTCAACAATAATATCAAAATTTCACCACATTACCAAAAGGTAAGTTACCAAAAGGTAAGTTACCTGAAAAATACTTACGAGGGATTTGTTTGTAGAATATTTGTAGCAAAAAACAAAAACACTCACGAAATATTCATAAGTGCTTTATTTT
>CAZTFJ010000356.1:0-3517 GCA_964612255.1 uncultured Rikenellaceae bacterium
CCTTACGCTATCGCTATCGTACCCCTCCGGGGTACAGCACTTGCCTCCGTAGGTGGTAGATATCGATAGGGCAACTCAATTTGCTTTGTTCATCTCTGGCTACTAATCAACAGAAATGGGCAAAATATCAATTTTTAACACTAAAATTTTGATTTTTCCAACAGCATCCCTACTTTAGTTTTTTCAAAAAGCCCAATAATATGCAACTCACATTTATTGAGTGTATTACCAAATATTGAATCAACCAATTTAAATTTCGATAATCTCAAAAATCAAAAAGATGAGAGGTAAATTTTTATTTATTCTGGCGTTGGTACTTGCTACCAGCTGCTCAAAAGTAGTGGTAAACTATATGACAGTTACCGTGCCAGAGGAGGGTAGCTTAACTATGACACAGTACACCCGCGACGATGAACGAGTGCTACATCCTTGGGTAGGAATTGATTCCGAAACCAAAATTATTCGTTGGTACGCTCCCCCGCTAATTGCCGTATCGCCCGATGGCGAAAAGGTGGCATACGTTGCTTCCGATAACGAGTTTAATAACCTGTATCTGAAGAACATTAAGGGAGGTAGAGCAACTGTTCAGCGTACATTCAATCGTAACATTATGGATATGAGCTACTCGCCCGATGGGAAGTATATTGCCTTTACCGAGCGTAAATCGAATAACGACAATATATTCATGATAAATGCTACCGAGGGTGTGGCCACGCAGCAGCTAGTAAACAGTCCGGCGGCAGAACTCTCTCCCTCGTTTGGCCCCGATGCCGAAACGGTTTTCTTTACCAAGTCGGAGGGTAGCCGTTATTTTATTTGGAGTTACAATATTGAAACTTCGCTGCTAACCCAATATACTGAGGGCTTTACACCCAACTTAGCACCCAATGGTGAGGATTTAATTGTTACCCGCAACAGCCGCGATGGAAAGCGTGGCGAGATTTGGATGATAAATATTCGTAAGGGATCGGAAACGCTTATACTAAACGATCCCAAAAAGGGATATTCCAGCCCACAAATATCGCCCGATGGCAAGCGAATTGTTTGCGTAGGCATTACCGAGGGCGATAAAACCAAACCCCAAAATCTCGATATTTTTGTGGTTAACGTAAACGGAACTGGTTTAACCCAGCTTACTTTCCATGGTGGGCACGATGTTTCGCCTGTTTGGACCCCCGATGGAAAATCCATCTTTTTCTTATCGCAGCGCGGTAATAAGGATGGTAAATACAATGTTTGGAAAATGGATTTGAATAATACCCTAAACTAAGGCCTTATGAAGAAGTTATTAGTAATACTCTTTTTATCGTTTTTTACATTTTCGCTTAGTGCACAAATTACTGGTGGTGGAACACAAACCAGCACTCCCAAGCAGGCAAAACCTGCCAGTGGCGTTTTTAAAAACTATACCAATCTTCAGTTCTATGCCAATAGGCCGCTAGGTCAGTTTGGCGATATTATCGAGAACGCTACTCCTGGCTATTTCCCTTTGAATGTGGGTTTAGGTGTTGGTGGAAATCTAGGTCAAACCTTCTTTTTAAATAGTTTAAATATTTCGCCAAATGCCCGTTTGGCCATTGAGGCAACTTACCTAAATGTTGTTTACCAGTTGCCCAAAACCTATGTCACAGCTATGAACCAGATAACCTCCTCGTCGGGAACAATTTCGGCAGGACTAGGGCTGTCGTTTAACTTCAATCCAAAAGACAACCTGATTGTAGGAGCTAAGTTTAACGTTTTACCTACGCTTTTCAATTACGAGCGTTCCTTTGCCATTGACGATGATTCTCAATCAACAGATTATATTGGCTGGGCAACTATGCTTCGCAGCTCCATTGGTGTGTTTGCCCGTAACGACCCCTTTTACGTTGGGTTTGAGCTGAGTTTTGGCAAAAAGGATAATATGATAATTAAAGATAAATCTGACAACCAGATGAGTTTCTTGGCAGAAACTTCGAGGCTCGATATCGTGGTGGGCTTTTCGTTTTAGCCTATTGTAACTAGATTTTCAAAACAAATCGGGTTTGCCAAATATTTGGTAAACCCGATTTGCTGTTTAATATGGTGGCTTAGCCATGAACTGAAGGCTATTGTTTTTTTGATTTATTAATGATGTATGCAAGTGTTTTGGGGTTATGGTATTACTTGATGTTTGTCTTTGAATATCTTTTGAGTGTTTTTGATAACATGTTGACAGACTGTTTTGCAGAAAGGGATCAAAATCGGACATATGTGTTCACAAACGTACAGAACAGCAAAATGCAAACGATGCTTTAATAGGCAGACTATCAGTCAATAAAAATATATGGCATATGTATTGATAATTGTATTAAGCTATTTTTTGCTTAGCAAATAAGCGCTATAATGCAATCCCTATGTTTTAGATACATATAATCATTATGCTAAAATCCTTTTTCTTGCTTGCATACAGGAATATTGTTAAGAACAAGTTTTATGTTCTTGTAAATATTCTTGGGCTAGGTGCTACCCTTGCCTGCTGTATAGTTGCCTATTTAAACCACAGGTTTGAGGCCGATTATAACAAAACCCACCAAAATTTAGAAAAGATTTATAAGGTCAATATTTTTCGAGAGGTTAATGACCGACAGCAACGCTATGGGATTTCGCCCGCTTCGTTAGCACCCGCTTTAGGTTCTAGTGTATCTGGGGTTGAGTCTGTGATCAGGTTCACCACAAATCAACTATCGATAAAGTCGGGTAATGAGGCTGATTCTAAAATATTCTCAAAAAATGTGGCATTTGCCGACGAAAGTTTCTTCGACCTGTTTACATTTCCTGTTATCAAAGGAAGCACCTCTACTTTTAGTGATGTGAATAGCATTGTGATTAGCAATGAGACAGCAGAGCAATATTTTGGCAACCAGAATGCTATTGGTGAAAGTCTGACTCTTTTTGATGAAAATGGAGAACCCCTAGAGTATAAGGTTATTGCGGTTTTAGAGCATATCCCAGAGAACTCTATGGTAAACTTTGATGCAGTTACCATCTTCAAGAATTTTTTCACTCTTTATCAGGTCGATGAGATGGATTGGAAACGATGGATAGGCGCAACATTTCTGTCGATTCCCAACCCTGATGATATACCTAGAATTGAGACGATGCTCAACGGGTTTCTCGAAATACAACATCGCGCTCGTGAAGATTGGCCTATAACTAGGTTCGAAGTTATGAGCCTTAAGGAGTACACCAAGATTAGTCGAGATGTTTGGGCCAACTGGTTGTGGATAAATCTTCATCCAGCTCAAATTTACGCACCCCTAATAATGAGTATTCTAATTCTTCTGTTGGCCGGGTTTAACTATATGAACTCCTCTATTTCAATTGCCAATACAAGATTAAAGGAAATAGGTGTACGCAAAGCTATGGGTAGTAGCCGTAGGCAGCTTATAGTTCAATTTCTGGGCGAGAATGCATTGGTTTGCTTCATTGCGCTTTTAGTATCCTTACTCATTGCCATTTTCCTTATTGATGAGTACAATAAGATGTGGCCCTACAT
>CAZTFJ010000357.1:0-2076 GCA_964612255.1 uncultured Rikenellaceae bacterium
GCCCATTAATAACCCACTGGTTATCGGAAAGTTTTGCCGATGTTTCAACAGCACGAGCGTCGGAACCTGCATTGGGCTCGGTTAAACCAAATGCCCATATTTTTTGGCCAGTTGTTAGCTTTGGCAGCAAACGTTGTTTCTGCTCTGCAGAGCCATACTTGTATATTGGGGCAATGCCCAGCGAGTTATGAGCCGCCATGGTGGCCGCCTGCGAACTATCTACTCGCGCCAGTTCCTCAACAGCAATTATGTACGATAATGTGTCGAGATTTCGTCCGCCATACTCCTCGGAAAGATTCATCCCGAATAAGCCTAGCTTACCCATTTGGCGTGTTAATTCGGCTGAAAACTCACCACGTTCATCGAGCCCTTGGGCTAATGGCTTAACCTCACGCTCAGCAAATTCGCGAACCTGCTCACGTAATTTGTTGTGGCTATTATTTATAAGTGGATGGTTCATCTTTTAATAAATTTAGATACTAATCTCTTGTTCAACTTTTAATCTTGTTACTATTAACAATCGGAATTCCAGTTTGGTTTTCTTTTTTCTAAAAATGCTAGAATTCCCTCCTTTGCCTCGTCGGAAGTTTTAAGTGTAGCTATTGATGTTGCAGTGATATTGGCAATATCCTCAATCTTTGAAATTTCGCCAAGTTTACTTATGAGATTTTTCACCTCCCTAATCCCCTGAGGCGAAGCGTTAGTAATATCGGGAAGAATAGATTCCAACAAGGGTTCTAGCTGCTGTTGAGAAACCACAAAATCGATAAAATTAAAACGATAAGCCTCGTGCGCTGTAAAACGTTTGCCTGTAAACATCAAATATTTTGCGGTTGGTTGGTTTATGCGCTTAAGTATGTAAGGAAGGATGGTTGATGGTGCAATACCCAGCTTAACTTCGGAGAAAGAGAAAACTACATTTTCCTCGGCAATAACCAAATCGCAAGTAGCAAGCAGGCCGTTGCCTCCGCCAAAAACATTACCCGATACAACGCCGATAATTGGTTTAGAAAATTGATATATTTTAGCTAAGCCGTTTGCCCATTTAAGTCCGTCCTCATAGTTTTTTTGGTACCCCATATTGCTTGTTTCCAGCATAAGTTTTAAGTCGGCTCCCGCGCTAAACGATTTACCCCTACCCCTTAGAATAATAGCTCGAATACTGCCATTATTTTCCAAATCGCTTAAACAATGGGTCAACTCATCTATTAATTCTATGCTAATAGCATTATGCACATCTGGTCTGTTAAGCCAAATAGTGGCTACACCCTTACTAATTTCTAGCTGAATATTAGTATAAGTACTCATATCAATTTACATTCGGTAAACACCAGGTTTGTAGTCGGGGGTGGGCTTGTTGGCCGCAATGGAAAGCCCCATGGCAATCCAGCTTCGGGTGTCGACGGGATCGATAATACCATCGTCCCACAGGCGAGCCGTAGCAAAATAGGCCGAGGACTCATCCTCGTAACGTTGATATACCTCCTTTTTAAAACTCTCAATATCAACCTTATCTTTTTGCTTTACCGTACCCAACACCTCGACAGCTTGCGTAGCTCCCATTACAGATATTTTTGAGTTGGGCCATGTAAGCAGCAGGTTAGGTTTGTATGCCCGGCCAGCCATAGCATAATTGCCTGCACCATGCGAGCGCCCAAATATTATGGTGATTTTAGGCACATTGGCATTGGCCACAGCGTGAACCATTTTTGCACCATCCTTAGCAATACCACCATGCTCGGCATCCTTGCCCACCATAAACCCGGTGATGTTTTGCAAAAATAGAAGCGGTATTTTTCGGATGTTACACATCTGAATAAAATGCGTTCCCTTAAGCGACGACTCGGAAAACAGAATACCATTATTGGCAAGTATGCCAACTGTTTGTCCCATTATTTTGGCAAATCCGGTTACCAGCGTTGCGCCATAGGTTGGCTTAAATTCTTGAAATTGGCTGCCATCAACCAAACGAGCAATAATCTCGTAGGGGTCAATCCAGCGCGAACTCTGATCGTTGATAATTCCATACAGCTCCTCGGAAGGATATAGCGGATTTTCGAACTGCCCACTACTAAC
>CAZTFJ010000357.1:2086-3502 GCA_964612255.1 uncultured Rikenellaceae bacterium
ATTTATTAGGCTTGGGAAGATGCTCGAAAATATTTCGGCAGATCTCTATGGCCTCCTCCTCGGAACGGGCAAAGTGATCGGCCACTCCAGATATATGCGTGTGCGCGTAAGCTCCGCCTAGCTCCTCTGCAGAAACTTCCTCGCCAATGGCGGCCTTAACCAAAGGCGGCCCAGCCAGAAAAATGGTTCCCTGCTTATCAACAATAATTGTTTCGTCGCTCATGGCAGGAATGTATGCACCACCAGCAGTACAGGAACCCAGTACTATGGCAACCTGAGGAATACCCTCGGCCGAAAGCCTTGCCTGATTGTAAAATATTTTACCAAAGTGATCGTGATCGGCAAATACGTTGGACTGCTCAGGCAGAAATATTCCACCCGACTCAACCAGGTAAACACAGGGCAAACGATTATCGAGAGCTATCTCCTGCGCTCTTAAGTGCTTTTTTATTGTTTCCTTAACATATGTTCCGCCTTTTACCGTGGGATCGTTGGCAATTATCATTGTTTCAATACCTTGAATAATACCTATTCCGGTTACAATTCCTGCCGAATAAAACTTGTTCTCGTACATCCCATTGGCGGCCAATGCCGACAGTTCGAAAAAAGGCGAACCCTCGTCAGTAAGTGTATTTATTCGCTCACCAACTGTCATTTTGCCCTTCGATTTGTGCTTAAGCACATAGGGATCGTTGGTTCGGTTTAAGGTAGATTTTAGCCTAGACCTAAAATCTTCGATAATCATGGAAGTATCATTAAAATTATCGAGATATTCCTGGGACGAAGTGTCAACTTTTGATTGAATTACTGTACCGCTACTATCCATAAAGTTATCTTGCAAAAGCAAAAGGGTTGTAAAAAGCGTTACACATATCAGGAAAATTGATATGTGTAACGCCAAAATTTAGAAAAACTTAACTATTATAACATCCATAATTAGACCAAGGAGAAAGAACATTCCAAACGACCGGTTAAAAACAAAAGCGTGGCTTACAAGATACAGAGGCCAGCCCCTACCCTCCTCACCTTCGGGTTTTACTTCGGGTCGCTTTTTAAGCATCACCTTTGTCATTTGAATAAACTTGGGTACAGAAAGCACCACGAGCAGCACTGCGTAACCCAGCTCGCCTGATATTACAAAATAGCCAACCAGCAAGTACTGTAATATCCACAGAGCAATTATGGAGTAACGCGAAGCCTTTTCGCCAATAATAACCGGAAGCGTGAGAATTCGCTTTGCCTTGTCGGCCTTAAGCTTATCGGCATGCTTACCCAGCAATACGGTGGTTGGGCCAAAAGCATAAACTAGGCTAACCAGCGCAACCCAGCTACTCCACTCGCCCCCCGATACTACAAAGAAAGCACCACCAATCAAAAGTGGTCCCCAAACAAAAACAACCGATATTCCACCTAAAC
>CAZTFJ010000358.1:0-1271 GCA_964612255.1 uncultured Rikenellaceae bacterium
GCCCCTTTCTTATGTGCCCTTTTCTAAATCTTTTACCGGTTATGCTACAATTTCACCAATTTGGATTTGAGTGAATTGCTGCCTGTGGCCATTCTTCACCCTATAACCCTTACGTCTTTTCTTTTTGAAGATAATAACCTTGTCACCTTTAACGTGATCAAGCACCTTGGCGGTTACCTTGGCGTTGTCAACCGTTGGAGAACCGATGGTTACTTTACCTTCGTTATCAACAAGTAAAACCTTGTCGAAATTCATTTCGGTGCCTTCCTCAGCCTCAAGGCGATGAACAAAGATTTTTTGGTCTTTCTGCACCTTAAATTGCTGTCCTGCAATATCTACAATAGCGTACATTATCTTTAAATATTATTAGTGTTCAACACTTTTTGGGCTTGCAAAAGTAGAAAAGATAATTTGAATAACAAAAATTTATACGAATATTTTACTTAAGATATTTCCTACATTAACAAGATAACTATTTACACCTGTCAAGTCTATTAATGATAATGGGTAAAAAAGAGCAAAACCAATATAAAACAAAATCACTACTCCTTAATGCACCTCACACTCGAACCATAGTTTTTTGGATTAACATAAATGCTCTCAACATCAGGGCCATTAACCTTTATCCCAATATAATGGGCTCGGGTTTCATCATCTTCGGTTGATGTCCACCACATTTCAACAGCTCCAACCAGCTGAAAATTCGCACTCTGATCTCGGTATCCAGCGGGAAGTCCTCCAAAACCGTATCGATTATCGCCTCTATTTGAAGCGTTAAAGTTCCACCTAGGATGCTCCGAAGTATCACAACTACCACCATCTGGATGTCCAGGCTGACGACAAGACTTTAGCTGGTTACCAACCCCATTTGCGTCAATACCTGATATGTAGCCAAGAAGAGTTTCCCAATCGCTAAACGAGGCCACACGCCAACCCACTGGACAAATTCCACGGTTATCGCCTACCGCATACCAATTGTAGTGAGCACCATATGCATTTAGCACCTCTTGATCTGAAGTAAACCCTGTTATACTGGCAAATGGGTAAACCCCATAAACGCCTGTTGTTGCAGCATTCCAATCAGTATCTTTAACTATTTCATCGCCATTAGCATAATGCGTTACCTTAAGATTTTCGGCTATCCAGCATTGGCCTCCAATATATACTGTATTGTAAACGTTACCATCCACATCGGTAACAGTAGGCAAATCTGGACAAGGATCGCCGTCCTCAACCGGAGTTTGTTCCTCAAAATTGGCCACCAGGGCCAC
>CAZTFJ010000358.1:1371-3502 GCA_964612255.1 uncultured Rikenellaceae bacterium
CATGGTGTAGGTGTAGCTGGCGTTGGTGCTCACCTCATCGCCACCGAGGGTCCAGTTCACGAACTGGTAACCCGTCTCGGGCGTGGCAACCAGCGACACGCTCGCCCCCGCTTCGTAAGCCCCTGCGCCCGTTGCAGTACCATAGCCATCGGGGCTTACTGTTATTGAGAGATTATAGAGTATACTATTAAGAGTTGTAAAGAACGTTTTTTCATCGCCATAAGCTGTGCCCTCTGAATTAGTAGCATAAGCACGAACATAATACTCAGTTTCGGGAGATAAGCCCGACAGCGTGCTACTATAAACACCATCTCCATCACCATCAGAGGTTATCCCCTCATTATTATCGGTTGTTGGATTAGATGAAGTGCTCCACACCACCCCCCGACTTGTTATTAGTGCTCCACCAATCGATGTAATTTCGCCCCCCGAAATGGCCGACGTGGAGGTTATGTTTGCAACAGTTTTTGTTGTTAGAACAGGTAGATCTACAGTAGTTGGAACATTCAATCGCTTTTGTATGCCATATGCAGTACCCGCAGCATTGGTTGCATAGGCACGCACCCATATGATATCTCCTGGGTTAAGTCCCGGGATAGTCTCAGCAAACTCTCCCAAACCAGACCCAATGGACATCATACCAGAATTATTATCCACAGTAGGATTTTCGGCATTTGCCCAAACTACACCCCTATCAGTAACTGAGGAACCTCCATCTACACCAACAAAACCGCCTAATATAGCGCTCGACATTGTTACATTACTAGGAGCAAGCGTAATAAGCTGCGGCACTTGCTGTGTAACCGTTTCGCCTTTTATACAACGAACAGAAAATCCAGCAGTTTTTGGGTAAAGTGATCGGCTCATTCCTCTGTGAGAATTCAACATTGTCCTAACCCAGATATGGTTATTATCGCTTTGGGTTATACTTGCAAAATAGGCCCACTTACCAATATTTGTAAAACCATTACTGGGGCTGTATGTCCCCGCCGGCAAAGCATTAAAACCAAAGTTATCGGTGCCAGACCTGTTGCTATGCGAATCCCAACGCGGATGTTCGGTTGTATTAAATTCGCCACCAAGGGGAGAATCTACCTGTCGGCGCGATTTTAGCTTAGTACCCGCCGAGTTGTTATTTCCCCATGCATTTGCATCGACAAAAAAGGCAAGCTGTTGCCAATCGTCATCGGTTGGTACACGCCAGCCATCGGGACACAACCCCCGTTCATCAACTGTTGCGTACCAGTTATATAGCTTACCATATAATGCATCGTTTGCAGGATCGTTGCTATAGTTAGCCCAGATTCCTTCAGCACCATAAGCCCATCCTTCGGAATTTTGATTTGCTAGAATTGGGTCGCCATTGCGATACTTTGTCACCCTCAGGTTTTCAGCAGTCCACTCCTGAGTTCCAACTGTAACCGTTTGGTAAGTATTCCCATCGATATCGGTAACAGTTTGAGCAACACCATAGGTATGGAATAATCCCAAAACAGCTATTGCAAGTGTTATAATCTTTTTCATATGCTTATGGTTTGAATATTAACTACAAATATAGCAAAATAGGAATAGTGAAAATTTATTTCAACACCTACAATTATTCAAGCAAGACAAAAACCCTTTTAAAGAGAAAGCCAATAACACTACGTTGCTACAAAACAATATGTTACAAAAAAAGGGCTGATTAAACCAGCCCTGCAATAGAGATATAATACAACGACCAGAACTATTTGTTTGCTAAGTTCCACACACCGAGGAACAGCATCTGCGATGCGTCTTCCATAATTTCGGGCGTAATAGTAACATCTGGTTTATCATCGGGGTGATGATAGTTTATTGGCTTAACGCGTTCGGTAGTACCTACACTCACCGCTTTATATCCTGCTTTTAAAAATACTGCTGCATCGCTTCGTGGTCGGGTGCGGGGGATTTGAGATTGAGAACTGCAAAATTTGTGGTGGACAAAATCGTTGTTAGCCATAGTAAACGACTCTAGAATTGAGGGATAACTTTCGGCTCCCCATAATGCAAGATTCATCCCATTACCAACCATATCTAAATTAATAAAGCAAACCGTGTTCTCCTTTGGTATGGTTGGGTTATTCACAAAATAGTTACTTCCTATAAGCCC
>CAZTFJ010000359.1:0-3455 GCA_964612255.1 uncultured Rikenellaceae bacterium
ATCAAAATTTCGCAACCCAGCTTATTGCGTTTACTAGTGCGACAACGGGTAAAATAGAGCTTATTTAAGTCGGATGTAATGGAGGGAGTACCCTCGTCAAAGGAAGTGTTTATGCTCTCTTCTAAAGGCCTGGGTTCGCTCCAATTCCCTTGCATATCACGCTGAGTAACAAAAATGTCAGTAAATTTCTCGCCTGTCCCAGCATGCTTTTTCGATCCTGTTGCATCGTCGCGAGAGCTGGTAAAAAATAATATGGAATAGTCCTCGGAAGCATAAGCAGGGCTGAAATCGGATTGACGACTATTGATTGCCCTTAGGGCAACCACCTCGTAACCCGCTGGCGAGGCCATCCACTTTTGAGCCAGTTCGCACGATTTAATGCCCACATCTGCCAGTGGGTCGTTAGGCACAAGCTCCTTATATTTATTGTATTGCTCCAGCGCCTCGTCGTACTTCTCGCCCATTTTCAACATTTCGGCATAGTAGTAAAAGACTTTGGGGTCGGGAGCATCGCGCATTATTGCCTTGGAATACCACAACTCGGCTTGTCGAGAATTACCTACAAACCTATAACAATCGGCTATACGCTGCAAATAATATCCCATCTGTTCACGGTCAACCTTATCGAGATCGCGCCTATATATTTCTACGGCATCAAAATAACCACCGGCTTCGTAAAGCGCATTGGCGCGCTTAAGGCGAGCTGTTTGGGCTATGCCCTCAAAATTCCAAGATATAAAGGAAAGTACTACAAGTGCTTTGGTTATGAACCTCATGGTACAATATTTTTCAGGTCTGAAACGTCTATTGAACTGTTACGAACTATTACTGATTTTATTGCATAAAAAAACGATTTGAATCAGTAAACCTTGTAAAAGTAAACATAATTTCTAAAAAGTTGCATCAATCCCTAAATGAAAATGAGCGGGTAAATAGTTACCCGCCCATTTTCGAATAGATAAAAATAGAACTTTAACGAATAAACATAAGCTCGCGGTACTTTGGCAGAGGCCACATTTGGTTATCAACAATTAGCTCTAGCTTATCGATATGGAATCTAATTTCTTCGATAGCAGGCTTAATTATGGCTGAGTACTCTTGCGCTCGCTTGGCAATATCATCAATTGCATTCAGGTCCTTACGCTTTTCAACCAAGGCTTTTACCTGCTCTCGAATTTCTTTAATATGTCCCGAAATTTTTCGAATAGATTGCAGCTGGGTACCAGCCAAGTGGCAGTAATCTTCATCGTTAGGGAACAAATCTTTTATGCCCTGCACGTTATTTATTAGCACATTTTGATAGGCAATTACCGTTGGTACAATATGATTTATAGCCAAATCGCTAAGTACACGAGCCTCAATTTGCACTTTTTTTACAAATATTTCGTTTCTAATGTCGTACCGTGCTTCCAACTCGCGCTCCGTTAGCACATTGTGTTTATTAAAGAGTTCAACTGTTGATGGCAACAGAAAGGTTTTAAAAGCTTCGGGGGCAACGGGTATGTTAGGCAGGCCACGCTTAGTGGCCTCATCAACCCACTCTTGGCTATAGCCATTTCCCTCAAACCGAATATTTTTTGATGCCATTATTACCTTACGGATACATTGGAAGATGGCTTCATCCTTTTTAACCCCCTTGGCAATTAGCGCATCTACATCGTTTTTAAAAACGCTAAGCTGGTCGGCAAGCGCTGTTGATAAAACAATCATAGGTGAGGCACAGCTTGCCGAGGAGCCAACCGCTCTAAACTCGAATCGGTTACCCGTAAACGCAAACGGCGATGTTCGATTTCTGTCGGTATTATCGAGCAAAATCTCAGGGATTTTCCCAATGATATCGAGTTTCAGCTCCGTTTTTTCGTCGGGCGTCATTTTGTTGTCGTGCACTTTCTCTTCGAGCTCATCGAGCACCCTATTCAGCGTTTTCCCAATAAACACGGACATGATGGCTGGTGGCGCCTCATTAGCACCAAGCCTATGGGTATTGGGCTCGCTAGCTATGCTACCTATTAGCAGGGCAGCATGGTCATGCACAGCTTTAATTGTATTTACCAAAAAGGTTAAGAATTGCAAGTTATTTTTGGGTGTGCCACCTGGCGACAGAAGGTTCACTCCCTTATCGGTTAGCAGGGACCAGTTGCAGTGCTTTCCCGAACCATTAACCCCCTTGAATGGCTTTTCATGGAAAAGCACCCGAAAGTTATGCCTACGGGCAATTCTATCCATTAACGACATTAGCAGCTGGTTATGATCAACGGCAAGGTTAGCCTCTTCGAAAATGGGAGCCAACTCAAACTGATTTGGGGCTACCTCGTTGTGCCTTGTTTTTACAGGAATACCAAGCTTGTAACACTCAATTTCCAGATGTCGCATAAAAGCCCCTACACGTTCTGGTATTGATCCAAAATAGTGATCCTCGAGCTGCTGATCCTTGGCTGCTGCGTGCCCCATGATAGTACGACCGGTTAAAACCAAATCGGGGCGAGCATTAAACAGCGCCTCATCTACCAAAAAATACTCCTGCTCCCAGCCCAGGGTTGAGAATACTTTTCGTACCTCCTTATCAAAATAGTTACACACGGCAGTTGCCGACTTATCGAGCGCATTCAATGCCTTTAGATGAGGAGTTTTAAAATCGAGCGCCTCACCGGTGTATGAAACAAAAATTGTTGGGATACACAACGTTTGCTCCATGATAAAGGCAGGCGACGAAGGATCCCACGCGCTATAACCACGGGCCTCGAATGTGTTACGAATACCCCCGCTGGGGAAACTTGATGCGTCGGGCTCTTGCTGTACCAGCAAATCGCCACTAAAACTTTCTATGGCCTCGCCATTTTGCCCAAACGAGAAAAAAGCGTCATGCTTTTCGGCCGTTGCTCCATTAAGCGGATGAAACCAATGCGTATAGTGGGTTGCACCCTGCTCCATTGCCCATGCTTTCATACCGGCAGCTACCTGCGAAGCAATTTTTCTATCAATGCGTCGCCCTTCATCTATTGCGCTCACAACACTATCATACGCCTCGCGCGAGAGGAAACGTTGCATTTTTGATCGATCGAAAACATTTACACCAAAAATTGCGGACACCTTGGTTTCGTTGCTTTTAATAGTTGGTACAGTTCGCCGGAGGGCATCCTCAACGGCTCTAAAACGTAATTGTGGCATAACAAATTATTTAAGGGGGTTCGACGTGCAAATATACTATTTATTTTATTACCCCCCCCATTTTTTAATTTCTTTACATTTGTTTTTATTTTTTTTACGCACTACCCCCCCCCATTACTAACACCCTTAAATCATAATTACAAATCTACTTATACTTACAACCCCTATTTACAACTTTAAAAACTTTACAATTAATAATTGTTTTACAACTAGAATAATATTGATTTTAGTACTACTCCAAACAATACACAGCACCAATCAGCTCAGCACTCGTTAGCGCTAATAAT
>CAZTFJ010000360.1:0-3449 GCA_964612255.1 uncultured Rikenellaceae bacterium
TCAACCCTATACAATTTCGATGAGGATAGCGGTAGCTTTAGCCTACTAAACGAACAGTACAAAACTTTTAACGTTCCCATTGAACTTACCAACAGCATAGCAAACGATTTGCAAAACATATCGGAGAGCTATGTAAACTCGCCCTACCTTTGGGGCGGGCGCTCACCATACGGAATTGACTGCTCAGGGCTAACCCAAGTAATTTATAAGATGATTGGGGTGAAACTTCCCCGCGATGCCAGCCAGCAGGTTACAATGGGGTCCACTGTAGATTTTTTAAACCTAACCCAACCTGGCGATTTGGCTTTTTTTGGCGATGAGGAGGGAAACATAATTCATGTTGGGATGGTACTTCCCGACAACAAAATAGTTCATAGCTCTGGTTTTGTACGAGTTGACCTGCTTGACCAGCAAGGAATTTACAACACCCACACAAAACGTTACTCGCATAACCTTAGAGTGATAAAGCGGATATTGCCCTAAATATCAATAAACCCTATACTTATGCTAAAATCACATATAGTAATAATTGTGGCAATAGTAGCCGTAGCCCTTTGGATTGCCTTTAGAAAACGTAACAACAACGAAAATAATAACAACGAGTAAACTTGCCATGGCCTACACCTACGACTACCCCAGAATGATGGTAACTGTTGATGCTGTTGTAATACTTAAAACTAACCACAGCCCTTTAAAAATATTACTGGTTAAACGGGGAAATAACCCCTACAAAGGAGGTTTTGCCCTACCCGGCGGTTTTCCTGAAATGGACGAGCTACTTGCCGATGCGGCCAAACGCGAACTAGAGGAGGAAACTGGACTAACGGGCATTGAGCTAAAGCAGCTAGCCACATTCGATGCTCCTGCACGCGACCCCCGCGGCAGAAACATTGCAGTTGTTCATTACGGATTTACCACCGATACCAATTGCACCCTTACCGCAGGCGACGATGCAGCCGAGGCCAACTGGTTCCCAATAAACAAATTACCTCCTTTGGCCTTTGACCACAAGGAGGTAGTAGAATATGCTTTAAACTATTTAAATCTTTAAGGCTACAAAATCATCCCAGCGCCTACCGTTACATTTGTAGTTTCATCAATAATTACAAGGCTACCAGTAATTCGGTTTTTACGATACGAGTCGAAGAAAAGCGGCTTAGTAGTTCTGATATTAATGCAAGCAATATCGTTTAGCCCAATATTCTTGTCGTCGTAGTTCTTCTCCAGGGTATTTATATCAACCTTAAACTTAATATCCTTAACCATACAGCGCACATCATTTGATGTATGCTTAACAGCGTACTTGGCTGTCGGGTTAAGCGGTTTATCGTTTAACCAGCAAACCATTAGGTCAACATCCTGGCTGTTATTTATACCGTTTTCGGCAGGAACTAGCATGCAACCACGGCTAACATCCAAATCGTCGGATAGCGTAATGGTAACCGACTGAGGCGCGCTAGCACTCTCGAGCTGCTGTTTATGTAGATTTATAGAATTGATTGTTGATGTAAAGCCCGAGGGCATAACCTTAACCTTGTCGCCCACATTAAAAGTTCCGCTGGCCATACGGCCTGCATAACCTCTAAAATCATGAAATTCGTCGGACTGAGGACGTACAACATACTGTACGGGGAAACGAGCATCAATCTGGTTATAATCGTTGCTGATGTATAGATTCTCGAGCAGGAACATTAGCGTTGGCCCCTCGTACCAATCCATCCGTTTTGAGCGTTCAACCACGTTGTCGCCATGCAGAGCAGATATGGGAATAAACCTAACATCGTTTAGGTTGAGGTTGCTGCCAAACTCAAGAAATCGTTTTTGAATGCTGTTGAAAGTATCCTCACTAAAATCAACCAAATCCATCTTATTTACGCAAACAATAATATGCGGAATGCATAGCAACGATGCGATGTAAGCATGGCGAATGGTTTGCTCAATTACACCGTGGCGGGCATCGATAAGAATAACCGCTGCGTTGGCAGTAGATGCACCAGTAACCATATTGCGGGTGTACTGTATGTGGCCTGGAGTATCGGAAATGATAAACTTGCGCTTGGGAGTGTGAAAATAACGATACGCCACATCAATGGTTATTCCCTGCTCGCGCTCAGCACGTAAGCCGTCGGTTAGCAATGCCAAATTTGTGTGATCCTCGCCCTTTTTTACGCTAGCGCGCTCAACCTCCTCGAGCTGATCCTGAAAAATTGCTTTAGAGTCGAAAAGTAGACGACCAATGAGAGTGCTTTTACCATCGTCGACGCTACCAGCGGTTGTAAACCGCAGCAGTTCCATATCTAGATATGCTGAATCGTTAAATGCTTTATCCATAGTAAATCAATTTCCAAAAATTATAAATGATGAATTGCTAACGCAAAGGGCTAGAAGTACCCTTCAATTTTACGGTCCTCCATAGCTGCCTCGCTGCGCTTATCGTCGGCACGCGTACCACGCTCGGTTGTTCTAATGGCAGCTACCTCTCTAATAATATCGGTTAGCGAGTGAGCTTCCGATTCAACAGCCCCCGTGCAAGTTGCATCGCCAATGGTACGGAAACGTACAATTCTTTTCTCAACCTTTTCAGTATCTCTAATCTGCATAAAAGGAGTTTTGGCATATATTACACCATCGCGCTCAAAAACCTCACGCTCATGCGAGAAGTAAAGGTTGGGGATATCAATGTTTTCTAAAAGAATATATTGCCAAATATCCATCTCGGTCCAGTTGCTAATGGGGAATACCCTAAAGTGCTCGCCCATAGCCTTACGACCATTAAAAATATTCCACAGCTCAGGGCGCTGATTCTTGGGATCCCACTGGCCAAACTCATCGCGGTGCGAAAAGAAGCGTTCCTTGGCACGGGCTTTCTCCTCATCGCGCCTACCGCCTCCCATAGCACAGTCGAACTTATGCTCCTCTATAGCATCGAGCAGGGTAACCGTTTGTAGCCTGTTACGACTTGCGTTATAACCAGTTTCCTCAACAACCCTTCCCTTATCTATAGACTCTTGCACAGAAGCAACTACCATCTGCGCTCCAGATTCTTTTGAGAGCCAATCGCGAAACGCAATGGTTTCGGGGAAGTTGTGCCCAGTATCGATATGCATAAGCGGAAATGGCACACGGGCTGGATAAAAAGCTTTACGTGCCAAGTGAAACATCACGATAGAATCTTTGCCTCCGCTAAAAAGCATTACCGGATTCTCAAATTGCGCGCATACCTCACGAATAACATAAATTGACTCCGACTCCAACTCGCGCAAATGATTGATTGTAAACTGCTTCATACTAAAATAAATATGTTAAAAAACTATTGATTTCTCTGTTTTAGAAATTTGCACAAAGCTAATAAAACTTTTTTAGTATATCGAGAATTGCTGCCTTAAAGGCTTGGTTTATGGGAAATATTATTTTAATGAATGTTTTTTACTTTTTTTTGCCTTAATCTT
>CAZTFJ010000361.1:0-3429 GCA_964612255.1 uncultured Rikenellaceae bacterium
TGCAAAGATAGCGCATTCCCAACCAAAATTCCAAATGTTTTGGAAGGTTTTTTTATGGGAAAGTTAATGGTTATTGATTATCAGAAACATAAACTTAAACTTTTTTTAGTTCGAGATTAACATTTACCTAAATACTATGTCATCACCTTCGAAATAATCTATGGTAATGGGTTTATCTGTATTAATACTACCCGAAAGGATATCCTTAGACAATCTATTAAGAATATGTTTCTGCATCAGGCGTTTAATTGGCCTAGCACCGTAAATTGGGTCAAAACCAACACTTGCAATCCAGGTGGTTGCTGCATCGGTAATTGTAAGATACACACCTTGTTGTTGCAACATTGAGGCTATTTGCTGGAACTGAATTTTAACAATATCACGGATTTCATCGGCGGACAATGGTTTAAACATAATAATCTCATCTACCCTATTTAGAAATTCTGGTCGAAGCGTTTGCTTTAGCAAGTTGAAAACCTGATCACGCGTTTTATCGAGCACATTGGGAGTAGCTATATTAGCTGTATCGGCTAGATTACCTTGTATTATATGTGAGCCAATATTTGATGTCATTATAATTAAGGTATTCTTAAAATCTACTCGACGACCTTTGTTGTCGGTGAGGTGACCATCGTCCAGCACCTGCAATAGGATATTGAACACATCGGGGTGCGCTTTTTCAACCTCATCGAGGAGAATAACAGAGTAGGGTTTGCGCCGGACGGCTTCGGTAAGCTGTCCGCCCTCATCGTACCCAACATACCCAGGAGGTGCTCCAATTAATCGAGATACAGAATGGCGCTCTTGATACTCGCTCATATCGATACGGGTCATTAAGTTTTCATCGTTGAAAAGGAATTCGGCCAGAGCACGAGCAAGTTCAGTTTTACCAACGCCTGTTGTACCAAGGAAAATGAACGAACCGATAGGTCGCTTTGCATCTTGCAAGCCTGCCCTGCTTCGGCGAACTGCATCGGAAACGGCCTCGATAGCCTCATGCTGCCCCACAACCCTTTTATGGAGGTGCTCTTCGAGGTGTAGCAGTTTTTCCCTCTCGCTCTGCAACATACGTGCAACAGGAATACCTGTCCAGCGAGCTACAACTTCAGCAATATCGGAAGCTTCTACCTCTTCTTTAATAAGGGCAGAGTCAGACTGGTTAAGGGCCAACTCCTCTTTAAGACTATGAATAGCAGCCTCGGATTCCTTTATTTTGCCATATCTAAGTTCGGCCACTTTGCCGTAATCACCTCTACGCTCGGCATCTTCTGCCTCTAGTTTCAACCTTTCTATTGCCTGCTTGTTTTGCTGAATCTTGTCGATTAAAGACTTTTCTGCAGACCATTTTGCCCTAAGCTCGTTTCTCTGCTCGGATAGGTTTGCAATATCTTTGGATAGAGTTTCCATCTTATGTTTATCGCCCTCGCGTTTAATGGCTTCACGTTCAATCTCTAACTGTTTAATTTTTCGTTCAATCTCATCGATACTTTCAGGCACTGAGTTCATTTCAAGCCTAAGCTTTGAAGCAGCTTCGTCGATGAGATCGATAGCCTTATCGGGTAAATGTCTGTCAGTTATGTACCTATTAGAAAGTTCTACAGCTGAAATAATGGCTTCGTCCATTATTCGAACAGAGTGATGGGCCTCGTATCGCTCCTTAAGCCCTCGGAGAATAGAAATGGCATCGGCCACGTTGGGTTCATCAATCAAAACAGTTTGAAAACGGCGTTCAAGCGCCTTGTCTTTCTCGAAATATTTTTGATACTCGTTGAGCGTTGTTGCTCCAATTGCACGGAGTTCGCCACGAGCAAGAGCTGGTTTAAGAATGTTGGCAGCATCCATAGCGCCTTCGCTTTTGCCAGCGCCAACCAGTGTATGAATTTCGTCGATAAAAAGCAAAACCTCACCATCGGAAGAAATCACCTCTTTCACCACAGACTTAAGCCGTTCCTCAAACTCACCTTTATACTTGGCCCCAGCAATTAGAGCACCCATATCGAGAGAGTAGAGCTGTTTCGACTTAAGATTCTCTGGCACATCGCCACTAACTATTCGGTGAGCAATGCCTTCGGCAATGGCAGTTTTACCAACACCAGGTTCACCTATTAATATGGGATTGTTTTTGGTACGACGAGAAAGTATTTGCAAAACCCTTCTGATTTCATCGTCGCGACCAATAACAGGGTCGAGCTTGCCACTTCGAGCCATCTCGTTTAAATGAATAGCAAAGCGGTTTATTGCGTTATAGGTATCCTCGGCTGTTTGCGATTCTACTTTTGCCCCTTTACGCAACTCTTTAACAACCTTTTGCAAATCGGACAGCGTAATACCGGCATCCTTCATAACCTGAGATGCCTGATCTTTAGAATCGATAAGCCCCATTAAAATGTGCTCTATTGATACAAACTGATCGCCCATTTTACTTGCAAATCCATTTGCTTTTTGCAATACGCCTTGCGAAGCAGAACTAAGAAACTGGTCGCCACCCGAAACCTTAGGGTATCGCTCTAGAATGCGAGTAATTGCCCCATCGAATGTTGTTGGGTTTACTCCAAGTTTTTTGAGTATAAAGCCTGTGATATTCTCGGCTTGACTGAGCACACCCTTTAATATATGTATTGGTTCTACTGCTTGGTGCTCGTATCCCTGAGCAATAGAAACAGCTTGCTGAATGGCTTCTTGTGATTTTATGGTTAAATTATTCATGGCTATTTATTATGAATTGGTTAATCACCCATATTTGCTCAAACAATGCACCATACAAAACAATCGGCCACAATGTCTGCAATCGGAGCAAACCATCGGCCATAATGGCAAAACAAAAAAAGGGAGACCCCCTTTGGAGATCTCCCTTATAATTATCTGCAAAAAGATTAAGACTACTTTTCAGGACTCATAATAACCTCTAACATGTTGGCTTTTTTGAAAAGTTTTTTCGCAACTTTCTGAACATTCTTAGGAGTAATCTCTTTCACCTGTTCCTCGTAATTAGATACAATATCAACCCCATTGGTATAGTACTCACGAATTGCACCAGACCAGAATCGATTCTCACGAAGATTTTCGGTACGTGATTTTAGGAAATACTCACGCGCTTTGTTCAAATCCTCTTCGGTAGGACCATCCTTAATAATCTTCTCAAATTCTGAGTGGATAATCCCAACCAGATGATCGGCCTTATCAGGATCTGTATCGAAATACATATTCACCAACACCTGACTTTTAGGCGTTTTAGAAAGGCGTGCACCGGCAGAAACGCCATAGGTACCTCCCTCTTTTTCGCGTATTGTTTCTGTATATCGAAGATCGAGCACATGATCGATTGCTTGTACCATAAGCTTGTTTGTGAAATTATAGTCAGCCTCGTTTTGTTAGGCAACAAAGCATGAGCTTTTTGGCACCTGCATATCGAAAGTGAAAGGACTCTTG
>CAZTFJ010000362.1:0-3429 GCA_964612255.1 uncultured Rikenellaceae bacterium
GGTAACCCGATAAAATATAATCGGAAATGCTTTTGGGTTTCTTAGCTAGTAGCAAGAAAACCAGAAGCGCCGATTGAAAAATACCTATAATCAGTAAGGCAACCATTATTGAAAAATATTGATAATAAATCACCAGCAGGACTTGACCCCCTGCTGGTGATTATAATATCTATTCAGAAACCCTATATGGTTTTAACTCGTCAAAAAAGATATCGTTATTAGGAACGTCAAAATCAATTCCCAAAATTTTCAGGTTATTATCCATATTAAACTTTACGGTACCAAAGCTAAACCAGGCGTGGGTATTGTCCCAAACAATTTCCCAAACATCGTAATGCCAGTGGCGCAGAGTAGCAGAAAGATATTCCGAGTGCTCAAACTCCATGCGAAGCTCATTGCTAATTAGCTTTATGTTGATGTTTCCGTACATATCGGAATGGTAGGTTCCTACGTATTTATCGAGCGGTAACGATGGTTTAGTATCTAGCACACGTTTCTGTTTACGGTTGGCTATCCTGTTATCGGTTTGCTGGCGACTATTTACACGCTCAAGCATATTGGCCGACCAATCGCGGGGGGTAATTCCCAAAAAAAGTTCCAAAGCATAGTTTGTGGCTGCAGCGTAGGGGCTTTTCATACCATTGGTAAGCACCACAACCCCAAGCTTCTCGTCGGGTATTAGAGTAACCGCTGTTAGCATTCCATCAATAGCACCAGTGTGGCTAACCCGCAGGCGACCGTGAAAATCGCTTAGCCCCCACCCTAATCCGTAAGCACTAAAATGACGGTTAAAGTCGTTCTGCTGGCTATGATTTACCACAAAGTTATTGTGGGGTGTCCAAAGCAGGCTCATGCTACGAGCCGAAAGTAACGTGTCGTTCCCGCTAACACCATGGTTCATATTAAAAATCATCCACTTGGCCATATCCTCAACGCTCGATATTACACCACCCAGCGCACCAACCTCTTCCCAATCAACCCATTCAATAGGAATATTCACATCGTTTTCGCGCGCGTGAGGCGTAACGTAATTGCCAATACCAGCCAATTCTTTTGGCGATGTGGTTGAACGCTTCATATCCAAGGGCTTAAATATACGCTCCTTCACATTCTCGCTCCAGCTCTTGCCAGTAACCGCACGAATAACCTCGCCTGCAGCAATGTACATCACATTAGAATATCCATAACCAGCCCTAAAATCGAATGCCTGAGGAATATATTTGGCTCGGCGAACAATTTCCTCTGCAGTAAAATCCGATTTGTACCACATCACATCGCCGCTAAAAGTGCCAAGCCCTACCCTATGGCTTAGCAAATCGCGGATGGTAACGTGCTCGCTAACCCAATAATCGTAAACCTCAAAGTAGGGAAGGTAATCGCGCACCCTATCGTTCCACCCAATTTTACCCTCTTCAACTAGCATGGCCAGCAGGGTAGCTGTAAATGCTTTAGAGTTTGATGCAATACCATACAGGGTATTTGAGTCGATAGTTTCGGTTTTTCCTTCTTCTTTTACGCCGTATGCTCCCGTAAAAACCAGCTCACCATCCTTAACAATTCCTATGGCAACGCTGGGAACTTCCCAATCCCTAGCCATTTGGGTGTAGTATTTATCGAGCTTCTTAAAGTCCGATTTCGATTTGGGTTGCGCCATGGCTATGTTTTGAACCAGCAGCAACAACAATGCAATGCTTACAATTCTTTTCATTGTTTTAGTCCTTTGAATTACATAGTTAATGTTTTATCACAAAAATAAGAAAAACCTAATACCAATTGGTATCTCTAAATATTTAGCCTTGGTATAGCACCGATATTGCTCAGTTTATATACTTTTGTGCTTCAAGCATAAAAAATGGAGCAATTCAAGTTTATCGATCTTTTTGCGGGTATAGGAGGGTTTCATATTGCCATGCAAAGCCTTGGCGGGGAGTGCGTATTTGCTTCGGAAATAGATAAGTTTGCCATAGAAACTTACCAAAATAACTTTGGGGTAAACGCTGCTCACGACATTACGCAGGTTGATGCTATAAATGTTCCGCCGCACGATGTTCTTTGCGCTGGTTTTCCTTGCCAGGCTTTTTCAAAAGCAGGAAAGCAAAATGGCTTTGACGATACCCGGGGAACTCTCTTTTTCGATATCCTTAGAATACTAAATCACCACAAGCCAAAATACATACTGCTCGAAAATGTTCGCAACCTGATATCGCACGATAAGGGTCGCACCTGGAGCATAATTCATAAGCATTTGGTTGACCTGGGTTACTTAATACCCCAAAAGCCAATAATTATTAGCCCACACCAAATTGGCGTGCCCCAACTTCGCGATAGGGTTTTTATTCCGGGCGTGTTAAAAGATTTTGTAAGCAAAAATGAGCTAAACATAACCGTGCCTAAAGCCAAACGGAATATTTCCGATTCGCATGCGATAATTGAGCCTAAATCAGCAAAAGATTTAAGAATAACAGATTACGAGGAGTATGTGCTCACTGCTTGGGATGAGTTTTTACAAGGTTTAAACCACAAGGTTTTGGGATTCCCCATTTGGGCTACAGAATTTGCAAAAGACTATAGCATAAACCATTTGCCAAGGTGGAAACAGGAGTTTATTATTAAAAACAGGGATCTATACACAGCCAACCAACCGCACATCGACAAGTGGCTTGCCAAGCACAACCATCTTACCCATATTGTGGCAACGCATCGCAAATTTGAATGGCAGGCAGGTACATCAATTAAAAGCGTTTGGGAGGGCATTATACAGTTCAGGCCATCGGGCATTAGGGTAAAACGTCCAACTGAATTTCCCGCACTTGTAGCCATGGTGCACGTACCCATAATTGGCTGGGAAAAACGCCGCATTTCCACCCGTGAAGCCGCCAATCTACAAGGATTTCCACAAGATTACAAAATCAACAGCAATAAGCAGCAAGCTTATAAGCAATTTGGCAACTCTGTTAATGTTGATGTGGTAAAATATATTGCCCAACAGCTATTTAGGGCTAGCCAATAATTTGCTCAACCAACGCTTTTATTGAGGTAAAAATATACTCAATACCAATGGCAATAACAATAAACCCAATAATGCGAGATATAGAGTTTAACCCCGATGCCCCCATTTTAGAGAATATAAAATTGGAACTCCTTAGTATTAGGTAAGTTACCAAAGCCATGGCCGGAATGGTAAGAAAAACTACCAGCGTGTAAAGCAAATCGGAGTAGTTCTCGTTAAGCGAAATGAGCAGCGAAATGGAACCCGGCCCTGCCAGCATAGGAATGGCCAGGGGCGTAAGCGACGAGTCTTCTTTGGCACGCGCCTCTTCCTGAATGGTTTTATCCATACCCTTGTGCTTCGAGAAGTTACCAGTTAGCAATGCAAAACCCGAACTTGCAATAATTAGTCCGCCGGCAATGCGCAGCGAATCGATAGAA
>CAZTFJ010000363.1:0-2797 GCA_964612255.1 uncultured Rikenellaceae bacterium
TTCCCAAGGCAGCTGTAACCATTCAAATGGAATTTGCTGCATACTATGGCTAGGAATTATTACCAGGCTTTTAAGGTTCGATAAATCTTTCTCAAGGCTTGAACTAAAAAGTATTGTTCCAAGTTCTGTATTGTTTCCCCCGGTTTTCACTTCGTATAACTCTCTGTTTATCTTATTACTCAAATTCTCAATATATTTTGAGCCAAGTGAAATTTTGGTTGGGGTAATAAGCATCCAGCTGAGCGTATTGTCGGTAGTGCAAAATTCAATTAGTCCCTGTTTCTTATCGAGCTGATTTTGCACGTCGCTAACTTTAGGAATACTTATCGATTCGATATTGGGTTTAACTCCACGGCTAAGCCTTTGCTTAGTTATTAGGATGTCTATAAGTTTTTGGTTGAGTTCACGGTTTAGCTTATCTCTCAAAGTATCGGAAATATAGCTGTTGTTAAGCTCAACTTTTATTGCATTAACATGGTTTACCGATGATAGCAAGCTATTGAATAGTTTTGTATTACTTTCTAACTCGCTTTGAAAACTGCTTTTACCCAGATTGTTGTTGAGCAGGATTGCTTTTGATGAGAAAAACAGCTCTGCTACCAATTCCTGATCGGTTAATTCGTTGTAGTTAACAAGTAGCAGTGTTAACGACTGGTTTATAAATTGATTGTAATCCTTAATTATGCTCGATATTTCTAGTCCATAAACCTCATTCTCAACAATTGTTTTATATAGCTTGTTTTGCTTGCCAATTAAGTTTAACAAAACATTTCTTTTTTGGGCTTCACTGTTATAATTACCTTTCTTCTGGTAGCAAGTATTTAAGATATTGAATAGCTCTAGCTGTGTTTGGTAGTCTAAGGAATCGTTAATTGTAGGGATTTTATTATTGCCAATCTCATCAAATTTGGTAAAATGGCTGTTAACAATTTCTATTGCTTCTGAGAATTGTTTTCTTTTTGCAAGAATTGATGCGCGATTTAAATTAATTCGTTCTCTGAAAAGTTCAGACGCTTTGTGAGCATTTAGCGTATCGAGTACAGTTTGGGCCGAGTCGAGAGAAATGTTTATGGCGGCTTCAACCAGCGTGATGTAGGCTAATCCCCTGTTGTAGTCCGACATGGGTTTGCTCCCAGCAATAGATTTGGCAATGCCGAAATGATGCCAGAAATTGGTGGTATCGTTCAAGTCGGAGTAGCATTGTGCCAGGAGCGAGTGCGACGACGATTTTAAATTCCACATTGGGTATTGAAGCGTATCGAGGCAAGCTGTTGTTTTCAGGTTATACTCAATAGACTTATCAACGTTTTTAAAATTTTGATAGTACCTATTGCCCAGCATATAGTTAAAGAAACTAGTGTAAACTAATGTTGGGATATTTACTGGTGCATTTTTCAGAAGGGTTAAATCGTTTTGCAGCACATCAATAATTGTTTGTTCCAAGTCTATGCCCTCGGTATTGCTGATAATGGTGTAGTCGGCAACGGCTAGGCTCATTAAATCGTTATTTTTCAGAGCCGTGCTTCGGGCTCGGTACAGCAAATCAATCGATTCGTTGGGTTTTCCTTTTCGGTTTAGGTATAATCCGTAATCAACCAGCGTATTGGTCATGGGTTCACTTTTGTTACCTAGTGTTTCGAGTATGCTAAGCTGTGCTTTAAGCATCTCTTCTTCACCCCTTGAGGATTGGTCCGATCGTACCAGTAAACCACGCAATAACCTAAGCGAAACGGCATATTCAATATCAATAGTATCAGCATGGTTGGCAAAAGTTTGCATGGCATTATACAAATCGAGGTAACCATCGTTAAACTTGTTGCCAAATTTGTAAAAGTTCGATACCTCGTTTTTTAGGAAGAGGAATTGCTGATATTCCTTTTGCCCAAGGGCAATTTCTGCCAAGCTATCAATTTTAATTCTAGCGCTATCAATATTTTTATCCTTATTGTATGCAATTACTGTTTGTATGTAACTGTTGTACAGCGGGTAATCTTTCAAAGCGCGCTCTTTGCTGTAAAAGGGACCATACTGTGACTGGGCGCTAAGGCTAATAAAAAAAATAAATACTGACACGATTACTTTAGGTGGCAAAAGGACGATTTTCATCTTTACAAAGTTTAGGTAACTATGTTGTTTTTTTCTGTTGCTAAATTAGAATTTTATGCCCTTTTGTAGCAATTAATATGCAAAAAACAGGTTCGACCTATAACAATTTTACTAGTCGCTTTTTGCCTATTACAATTGTTCCCTTCAGCTTAATGGTACTAATGTAAAGTAAGTTTGTTAGGAAAAGACTTTGAATATTGGTAATTTTGCAAGTTCGCAAAAACAGAGTTACAATGGATTGCAAAAAGGATGTGAATAAAAGTAACTGCAACTGTAGCTACCCCTGTTCACGTAAGGGTATTTGCTGCGATTGCATAGCTTATCACCGTAAAAGGGGAGAACTGCCTGCATGCTATTTCCCCGATGATATTGAAGGCGAGTACGACAGGTCGGTTGATAATTTTGTGAGATTATTCCAAGAACGTGGAAATTTTCTGCGTTTGTAAAGCAAAAAAAATCAAAAGTTTATAGCTATGGCAATAAAACAAGTATCGGCTAAAAGCATTTTTTTTATAATATTTTCCCTACTGGTTATTGGATCAATTACTGCGGCCGTAATTACGCATACTAAATTGGATAATCCCGAAAATTCTGGTGCAGAGTATATTGACGGTTCCCAGAACTGGTTTTATCAGTTTGAATCATTCGAAGCCGGCGAAGGTGAAGAAGGCGGATGCTACTAATTTATTGA
>CAZTFJ010000363.1:2871-3170 GCA_964612255.1 uncultured Rikenellaceae bacterium
GGTTAACTCATATTGGCATTCCCAAACCGTTTTGTTGCTCAAGCGGGCCAACAGGTTCTTGCCAATTATTGAACCCATCTTAAAAGAGATGGGAATCCCCGACGATTTTAAGTATTTGGCCATTGCAGAAAGCGCGCTTACACAAGCAGTGTCGCCCTCGCAAGCTGTTGGCTTTTGGCAAATTCTGGAGGGTACGGGTCGCGAGCTAGGGCTAGAGATAAACGAAGAGGTGGATGAGCGTTACCATATCGAAAAATCGACCTACGCTGCTTGCAAATTCTTACTTAAAAGCTACGAGC
>CAZTFJ010000363.1:3180-3428 GCA_964612255.1 uncultured Rikenellaceae bacterium
GACGATGACAGCAGCATCGTATAATTTTGGACGTAACGGTATAAATCGTCAAATCGATAGGCAGGGCAATAGCAACTATTACGATATGGTTCTTGGAGAGGAAACTGGTCGTTACGTTTTTCGCATTCTGGCTTTTAAAGCCATCTTTGAGCATCCCGAACTTTACGGTTTTCACCTTTTACCCCAGGAGCTATACCCTCCTCTTAAATATTTTGAGGTTGAGGTCGATTCGGCAGTAACCAGTTTTG
>CAZTFJ010000364.1:0-3415 GCA_964612255.1 uncultured Rikenellaceae bacterium
GGTAGCGCATCGAAGGAGCAGGTGGCCAAAATGCTTCAGAGCATACTTAAAACTAAGGAGTTTGATGCCAAAACTCTTGACGCAACAGATGGTTTGGCCGCTGCGGTATGCCATTTTTATCAGCAAAAATTTGATGTATCTGGCAAAAAAGTTACCAGCTGGGCCGATTTTGTGAAGAGTAACCCCAACCGGGTGAAGGGAGCTTAAGGTAAGAGCAAGGTGGCTCGATTTAGAAAAAAATCAACAAAAACATTTACGCTATGGGAATGATAACCTTTTTTAAAACGCCTAAACCAAGGGCATTCGATTATACCCCACGCTACTACGATGCCCGTAAGGAGGCGTTGCGCGAGCGCGAAAAGCAAATTAAGCAAGAGATGGGCGTAACCGATGAGAATGAACCCCGTGTGTCGCTCATTAAAGGACAAATGCGTCGTCAGTACGAGATGAAAAAGCAGGGGAGGATGAATAAGGGGTCGGGTATGCGATTGGTAGTGATTTTTGCGCTTCTTTGCTTGCTGGCGTATTACCTTTTATACTACTAGCCTTTTTATGCCCGATATTATACAACTTTTACCCGATTCGGTTGCCAATCAAATTGCTGCTGGTGAGGTAGTTCAGCGACCTGCATCTGTGGTTAAGGAATTGATGGAAAACTCTGTTGATGCCGGTGCGCAAAACGTGCAGGTAGTTATCCGCGATGGGGGTAAAGCGCTAATTCAGATAATAGACGATGGGTGTGGTATGTCCGAGACCGATGCCCGGCTTTGCTTTGAGCGTCATGCCACATCAAAAATCCGACAGGCCAACGATTTATTTGCCATTCAAACTATGGGCTTCCGTGGTGAGGCTATGGCCTCAATTGCTGCCGTGGCCGAGGTTGAACTAAAAACACGCCTTCATGATAATGCCGTGGGAACAAGTATTAGGATTTCGGGCTCGGAGGTGGTTGAGCATGAGGCTACATCGTGTCCGGTAGGAACATCCATTTGCGTAAAGAATTTGTTTTTTAATATTCCCGCTCGACGAAAGTTCCTAAAGAGCTCCTCGCTCGAGCTAAAGCATATTATTAGCGAGTTTCAACGGGTTTCGCTTGCAAACCCTTCCGTAGCGTTCTCGCTATCGCATAATGGTGCCGATGTGTACAAGCTACCCGCTGGTAACGTGAAGCAGCGCATTACGCATCTTATGGGGAAAAACTTGGGGCAGCATTTAATCGATATAAATACTCAAACCTCAGTAGTTGAAATTTCGGGTTTTATTGGTAAGCCCGAGAGTGCCAAGAAAAGTCCAGGCGAGCAGTTTTTCTTTGTGAATAACAGGTATATGAAAAATCCGTATCTGCACAAAGCTGTGATGAGGGCTTACGAGAAGTTGATTCCTGTTGACAGCATTCCCGCCTATTTTATCTTTCTTAAAACCGACCCGGGCACTATTGATGTAAATATTCATCCTACCAAAACCGAGATTAAGTTTGAGGACGAGAGGATGATATGGCAGATGCTTAACGCATCGGTGCGTGAGGCAATGGGCAAGTTTGCTGTTGTGCCATCCATCGATTTTGATACCGAGATGGTGGTCGATATTCCATTCTTTCCGCCCAGCGCGCCGGTTAGCCCGCCCGAGATTGCTGTAAACCCCGATTATAACCCATTCGACCGCGATTACGTAAGCCGTTCGTCGTCACAGCAAACCTCTAGGCCACACAGGCCGTCGGTAAGAGGATGGCAGGGCCTGTTTCAACAGGAGCAAGGGAAGGGGTTTGAAGATGATTTGGAACAGTCTGCACCAACAATTTTCGAGCCTGCCGAGAGCGAACCCATTGTGCCCAAAGCATCGCAACGTTTTTTTCAGGTTAAAAATCGATATATCCTCAGTTCTGTTAAATCGGGGTTAATGGTAATTGATCAGAAACGGGCGCACGAGCGAATCCTATACGAGAACTACCAGCAGAGCATATCGGCCGGGTCGGCCAGTTCGCAGCAGGAGCTTTTCCCACAAACCATTGAACTTAGCGCAGGCGATTTTGCGCTACTTCATAATGTGGTTGACGATTTATCGGCTCTGGGCGTAACAATTAGCTTCCTTGGGCAAAATACCATTGCGGTAAATGCCCTGCCTTCAAACGTTAAGGTGAATAATGCAGAGCAGCTAATCCAAGGATTCTTGGAGGCATTCAAAGAGAATACGGGCGGGCAGGCCGACGATATGCAGCATCGGCTGGCGCTTTCGCTAGCCAAGGCCGGCTCAATTCCCTACAACCGTTCGCTCGAGCCCATAGAGATGCAGGACCTGGTGGATAAACTCTTTGCCTGCCAACAACCCAACCTCTCGCCCGATGGCAAGCCCACCATTACTATACTTGGGGTTGATGAGCTGGAGAAGAGGTTTAGGTAGCTTATGTATATCCTTACGGGGTGACTGAGTCCGAGTGCGACTTAAAGTCGCGCCCGGACTGAAAATTTTAATACCAAATTTAATATTCACCCCGTGAGTGGTAAAACACCCTTAACATTCCAACGTCCGGCGGCTTTTTGCCGGTCTTGGAATCGTTAAGGTGCTTGGTTGTAACTGCAAAGGCATAAATATTAACTTCGAGAATCACGCATAGTTTGCCAAACGTTTTTAAGAAGCCCTATACAATTCACTATTTGCATAAGTTGAATTAGCAGTCAAAAATATGTAACTTTGTAAAAAGTCAACTTGCTATGGCCTATACAATAAAAATATCCGATACCAGCCCACAGGCAATGAGCATAATTAATATGCTAAAAGCATTGGCTAAGGATTACGATTTTCTCCATATTACAGAGGATTCCTCCAGCATAACTAAGGAGCAGGATAAGGAGTTGGACAGAAGGTACAGCTACGTTACCAAGAACCCAACGGATGGTAAAAGTTGGGAGGAGTTCGAGAAAATGCTGTAAGTAAATAGGTGGGTATGGCTGGCCACAAGTTGATTATAAACCCCTTTGCTGAACAGGATATTCTCGATGCACGGGACTGGTATAACGATCAAAAGGAAAATCTTGGCTCAGAGTTATTGCAAGAAATTAAGCATACCATACATAGCATTGAGGTAAATCCATTGCAATTCCCCGAAGTTAAAATTAATATTCGAAGAGCCATTGTTAATGGTTTCCCCTACTCAGTTTTCTATACTATTAACAAGTCGGTGATTATTGTTTTTGCACTATTTCACCATAGCCGAAATCCACGAATTTGGAGAAAGCGAGAACCTCAATAACCTGCTAAGCAGATAGTCACCCCATTAGTGGTAAAACACCTTTAACATTTCAACGTACAGCTGCTATTTGCCGGTCTTGGAATCGTTAAGGCAAGAGGGCCAGAACCATAGCCTAACTTGGGAGCGTTGGTGTATAGGTGATTTCGACAGGTGCTATAGTGAGCCCGT
>CAZTFJ010000365.1:0-3412 GCA_964612255.1 uncultured Rikenellaceae bacterium
TTTACCATTTCACCTTTTATTGAAAGTAAGTAAACCTATAGAACGCTGATAACACGGATATAAAAGATTCGCGCAGATTTTTGATAAAAAAATTGCCAATCAGTGTCAATCCGTTGAACCTGTGTTATCGGTGTTAAAAAAACTTTGAATAATATGAAACGCTCAATTGTTGTAATTGCAATATTGCTGATTACAAATTCAATATCAGCCCAAACCCACCAGCTTGCATCGCCAAACAAAAAGTTGGTAGTAGCTATCAATGTTGATAATGGTTTGGTTTACTCGGTAACAAAAGATGGTATTGGCATAATTGATAACTCGAGGATTGCCCTACAAACCAACCATTTTCCCGAAACGCTTTTCAACAAAAAGCCAACCATAAATCGGATTGATGGGAAAGATGACTTCAAGCCATATTGGGGCACAACATCAAACATAGCTGATGAGTTTTCGCAAATTACCCTAACGTATCCCCAAAATTTGTCAGTACAATTCCGTGCCTATAACAATGGGGTGGCCTGGCGATTTATCACAGATATTAATGAGGATGTTATTGTACACAACGAAACTGCAGAGTTTGTAATACCTAAAGAGTCAACCATATACCTACCCAAAGCAAAAGGATTTTCAACTCCATTTGAACCTAACTACAAGCCAACCGATGCTAACACCATTGGCGATAAAACGCTAGCACACACCCCATTAATGTTTACATCGTCAAGCGGAAAGCTAGTAGTGATATCGGAAGCAAACCTATTTGAATACCCTGGGATGTTCCTTGAGTATACCAAAAACAACACGTTTAAGGCCGTCTTTCCAAAATATCCAAAGCGCGAATCGCAGGAGTTTTTAGGCAAACTACATCTGGTAAAATGGCCCCAACTGTCGCGAATGGTCGTGCGCTCTACAAAAGATTACATTGCCAAATCGGGCGGAAAAAGAGATTTCCCCTGGCGGGTAATAATGGTTGCCGATTCTGATTTAGACATACTAAGCAACAACTTGATTTATCAATTGGCAAATAAACCCAAGATGGATTATAGCTGGGTTAAACCGGGCAAAGTAGTGTGGGACTGGTACCACAACTGGAATCTGCAAAACGTGCCATTTGAGCCGGGAATCAATACTCAAACCTACAAGTACAAAATAGATTTTGCTGCCAAAAATGGTATTGAGTACGTAAATATTGACGATTGCTGATCGAATCTATGGAACTTCAATAAGATTAATCCTAAGCTAGATGTTGAGGAGGTTATAAAGTACGCCAACGAGAAAGGTGTTGGCATATTTCTTTGGGCCATGTGGAATACCATTGATAAAGATTTTATGGCTAATCTCGACAAGTTTCAGCAAATGGGAATAGCTGGGCTTAAGGTCGATTTTTTTGATCGCACCGATCAACGAATGGTCGATTTTATAAATAGGCTTGCCGAGGAGTGTGCAAAGCGAAAGCTATTGCTAAACCTGCACGGCATGTATAAGCCTACAGGCATAAGCACAACCTACCCCAATGTGGTAAACCTAGAGGGAGTTATGGGACTTGAGTACAACAAGTTTTCTAACAATTGCACACCCGAGCATAACCTAACCATACCTTTTGTACGAAACGTTGTTGGCCCTATGGACTATACACCTGGCTCAATGCGCTATATGAAACCCGATGTTTTCCAAAAATCTTGGGATAACCCTCATTCTATGAGCACACGTGCTCAACAATTGGCTATGTACGTAGTTTACCATGGTGGAGTTCAAATGTTGGCCGACTCACCAACCTTTTACGAGGAGGATGATATTGCACTTAACTTCTTATCGGAAGTTCCAGTTTCTTGGGACGAGTCGGTTCCTCTAGTGGGAAAAATTGGAGAAGTAATTGTTATTGCTCGTCGACACAACGAAAAATGGTACGTTGGCGGAATGGCTGGAATAAAAGAGCAAGCAGTAATGTTTCCCCTCTCCTTCCTAAAGAATAAAAGGTACAAAGCATCTTTAATCACTAATGGCAATAATGCTTCGGATTTGAAAATCGAAACACTTGAACTGGAGAGCAACCAAAATTTTGAGCATATAATACCCGCACTTGGCGGCTTTGTTCTAACAATTGAGGATGTAGAAGAAACTAATTAGAACGTAAACACATCACCCGTTCTAACCTCCTTAATGCCAAACACTCTATGGAACTCTGCCAACGCCGGCAAAGCGGTGCAGTGCGAAGGCATAACGTGCTTCACGCTGTTCCTTTTGAGATAGGCTATGGTTTCTTGCGTTTGCAGGTTGTTGTGCTTTAGATGAAATCCGCCCATAATGCCAAGGATACGATCATCACCCGTTACCTTTTTAGCATACTCAAGCGTGTTTACTATGCCCGAATGGCCGCAACCCGTTACCACAAAAATGCCCTCGTCGGTTTTTAGCGCTAGGGCGCTATCGTCCATCACAAAATCGGGGCTACCATCCTCAAATGAAAACGATGTGGTTTGCGACTCAAAGCTGGTTTGCCTAGGTATTTCGCCAAGGAAAATGGCACCATTAAAAAGTTCGTATGGCTGAGCTGATGTTTTAAGGTTAAACCGAGCGGCAAACTCCTCTTTACTCTGGTTTAAGCCAATGTAGTGCCTGCTATTCTTTCCGTAACGCTTAACAAAGCAACCAGGATGGCAAATCAAATTACCTCCTGTCAGATTTTTTAGGCCATCGCCATGGTCGTAGTGGCCGTGGCTAAGCACAATAAAATTGGACTTTTGTAGGTCAATCCCCAATTCGTGGGCATTTGATAAAAACAGGTTGGTTTGGGCAGCATCAAAAAGAATTGATTTACCATTATGATCAATAAAATACGACAGACCAAACTCGGCCATGGTATTTGAACCGGGCGTATTATCTACAAGAACTGTAATTTTCATGGCAATTTATTTTGATATTACAGCTACGCTTAATCGTGGCATTTAAAATCTATTCGAGCCAAGGATCCATATCAAGATTAGTAGAGCCGTATATATCGCGAATGTGAAACTGGTTAATTTTTTGAACCTGGTCGAGCAAAACTTTGGCCTGAACATTTTCCGTGTCGTTCTGTAAAACCTTTTGAAGAACATTTATTGCCTCGCTAAAATTTTGCTCGCTAATAAGCTTATTTACCTTATCCTTAAAATCGATATTTGAATTCACTTGAACGGTTTTGTTAAAAATTTATATTACGATAAAGATGGTAAAATTACTTCATCGATTGATAACTAAGAAACAAAACGCAAAATTTTAAACATTGTTCAAACCATTTGGTTCTACTACCAAATTGTGTAAATCCCCAGCAATTAAGGGAACCTATTTCAGGGAATGACAAGTCAAATTAAAAAGATTGCAACCTAATACCAAAAATCTAATATCGAATATCCAATATCCAATATCCAACATCCAT
>CAZTFJ010000366.1:0-3403 GCA_964612255.1 uncultured Rikenellaceae bacterium
GCTTTGGCTAGTGCCGAAATAAATCCTTCGGTTCGCTCCCTTATGGTTGATATGTATTCGGGTGTGATAGAAAGAATGGCTACACTTTTTACCCCTTGTGATATAAGATGCTCAGCGGCCATGGTTGCGCCCCCATAGTTGTCGGTACAAACTTGAGCCGATTTAATAGAGGGGAACGTTCTATCAATAAGCACATGGGGTACACCTTCGAGCAGTTTTTCTAGTGGGTCAAATTTTTTCTGCGATGATGAAATAATAAGACCATCGACCTTGCGCTCGCGCAGCATTTTAATCTGTCTGTTTTCTTTATCCACGTTTTCGTCGGTGCTGCAAATAACCACACTGTATCCTTTTTCCCAGGCATAATCCTCAACCCTACGAGCTATCCGCGAATAGAAACGGTTAGCAATGTCGGAAACAACCAACCCAATGGTATTGGTTTTGCCTGTTCGGAACCCACGGGCTAGCACGTTAGGGCTATAGTTTAGCTCCTCAATTTTTCGGATTACTCTTTTTTGTGTTTCTGCACTAATGCCGTGCTGGTTGCCTTTACCATTTATTACCAGCGATACAAGGGTTTTTGAAACGCCTAAAGCATCGGCAATATCGGCTAATGAAATTTTTTTGCTCATATTTTGCTATTACTCAACCACAATTTCGCTTACAAATAGAAATGCTGGTTTACCTTCGCCGGAATGCCCTTTGGGGCATTCACCCAGATTTTTCAGGGTTACTCTTACCTTTTGTATTCCATTTAACTCCTTTTTAGCCTCAAATACTTTAATGATTTTTCCCCCTTGATTAGTTGAAATGGTATTATTAACCTCTTGGATTGTTTGGAATTGCTTGCCATCGGAGGAAACCTCAAAAACTGCTTTGGTGGGGAAGAATATCCATGAAACATTATCCTGCAGGGCATCTACCGAAATCTTTTGAATGCTAGTGGGTTTACCAAGATCTATTGTGGCTACTAAGTCCTTCCCCAGATATCCTTTCCAAGTACCATCGGAACTACTAATGCTACCCTTTATACCATCTACAAGAGCATAATCGCCCCCACCATTATAGTTCTTGTTGTTGGTAAACTCTTGGCTAATGCTTTTAGCAAAAGCTTTGTGTAGGTTGTATTGGCTTTGGCTAGCGCTGCCTAGCATATTCCCATTACTGAATACAGCTGCCTTAAGCGTAGCCGATTCGGTAAGGGAAATAGGATTTTGATATTTTGGTGAATTTGTAGATGGTTCGCTACCATCAATTGTGAAATGTATTTCTGGGTTATAAACTTCGGTTTGTAACTCAATGGATAAGGCCTCTTTCTCTGGGTTTATTGTGGGTTTTATTTGTACTTGAAAAGCGCTTTGCGAGTAGTTTATGCCTAACCTTTTGTAGCGATCATATTGATGCTCCATTCGTTGAGAGAAATCTCCCCAATTCCTGCTGGTTTTTGGCGACCATACCACCTCCGATAGTGCAGCTAATCGGGGGAAAACCATATACTCTACTTGCTGAGTAGTGGGCATATATTCGGTCCAAAGATTGGCCTGAGCACCTAAAATTAGTTTCCCCTCTTCTGCGTTAAGGGTATCGGGGATAGGCTCATAATTGTAAACTTTTTTTAGCGTAGTGTATCCGCCAATGGCAAGGGGTTCTCTCGATGGATCGCCTTGGTAATGGTCGAAATAGCAGTGGCTGCCAGGTGTCATTATGGCTCGGTTGCCCATTTTTGCAGCGTGAATTCCGCCTTCTTCTCCTCTCCACGACATCACTACGGCGTTGGGAGCCAAACCTCCCTCAAGTATTTCGTCCCATCCCACTATAGTTCTATCGTGCTCATTTAAAAATTTTTCTATCCTTTTAATAAAATAGCTTTGCAGTTCATTCTCATCTTTTAGGCCTTCATCCTTTATTCTTTGCTGGCATTTGGGGCATTTTTCCCATTCAGTTTTAAAGGCTTCGTCACCTCCAATATGTATAAATTCCGATGGAAATAGCTCCATTACTTCAGCTAAAACCTCCTCAATAAATTTAAACGTTTCTTCATTACCAGCACAGTATATATGTGTAATAGGCCACACCCCACCCGGTGGAACGCCAAGGTTTTCGCCTGTGCATGATAGCTCTGGGTAAGCTGCCAGAGCCGACATCACGTGGGCTGGCATTTCTATCTCTGGCATTACGGTAATGTTTCGCTCGGCAGCGTATGCTACTACATTTTTTACTTGCTCCTGAGTGTAAAATCCTCCGTAAGTAGCAGGTTTTCCTTTTGCATCAGCTATGGGGCGATCGTTCCAGTGCCTGTTGCTCATATCGGCTCGCCAGGCACCTATTTCGGTTAGCTTTGGATGTTTCTTTATTTCCAATCGCCAGCCCTGATCATCTATTAGGTGCCAATGAAATGTATTTAGCTTATGCATTGCCATATGGTCCAATAGCTGGTAAATAAACTCTACCGGATGGAAGTGACGCGACACATCGAGGTGCATACCCCGATATTCGAAACGAGGAAAATCGGTTATTCTTAAGCTGGGAATTTTGCCATCGGTATTTGTACTTACCAATTGCTGTAGGGTTTGAATTCCGTAAAAGATTCCTGCGTTTGTGTTTGCTGCAATTGTAATTTCATCGTTACTTATTTCCAAAGTGTAACCCTCTTTGCCTATTTGGGGGTTAGTTTCTTTGTTGATATTTAAGTAGATATTATTACCCGTAGATTCATCTCCATCGGTTGCCTGTGATATTCTGTACCCAAGATATTGTTCCCATAGGGTAGAGGAGTAAGTTGCTAGGTGAGCAAGTTTGGGGGTGTTTACTACAAGTTTTGTGCTTTGCGTGATGATAAAATCGCCGCTTGAAGCCTTTATGTTAACAGGTTGAGGAATAATGCTAACCCGTTGGTTGTCAATTTTATTAACACAGCTGCTTAGGCCAATAATTAGGGCTAAGGTTAATGGTTTTAGCGTTTTGTTTATCATAATATTGCGTATAAAGGTTTATCTTTTGTTCAAGGTATAAATCCAAATCTTAAAAAACGTTTTACCTAAATCGATTTACCTCGCAATTTATGAAATAGTTTTAATCTGAGTAATTTTTTTATTCAATTTCGTTTGTTTTTTTACAAAGGATAGCTGCTGGCAAAAAGCAATTATACACAATTGTTAATAGCTAATGCGACCTAACGGAGAGGAATTCTTGATGTAAACTTAATGCATATAGCTATTATTCCAATTATTATATAGTTTTATCAATTCCTATTAAAGTAACCATCCTATAACTGAAGTAAAAAATATTTAGTTATTTTCATCAATTATGTTTGAATGTTTTTGTATATTTACATTAAATGTAAAACATAATTGAAATATGACTAATTGTATTAAGAGGCCCTTATATATTGAAAAGATTAAAC
>CAZTFJ010000367.1:0-3399 GCA_964612255.1 uncultured Rikenellaceae bacterium
AAGGCTATCGATTATAATTTTAGCATCGTTTAGCATAGGTTCTGGTATTTGGCTTAGCTGTTCGAGAAGAATTTTATCAATTCGTTTGCCCGAACCCGCAATGGATATAAATCCATCTACTCCCACTTTTTGCGCAGCAACCATTCCTATAAGTGAACCCTCACTGTGTCCGGCTACAAAAATTTTCGAGTAGTTATCGCTCTCCTTAAGCTTGATTAACCATTTAGCAGCATCGTCAATAAAATCATCAAAAACAACTTCACTTTCGGCCTGGTTGCTCCGGCTAAAGCCCACGCCACGCTTATCGTAACGCAGCGATGCTATACCGTTTGTGGCTAGGTGCTCAGCCAAAAATCTAAGGCTATTGTTAGCCATTCCAAACTGGTTGCCATTCCGGTCGGTGGGGCCTGAGCCTGCAATTATCAGTACAACTGCTGGTTTTACTTTGCCTTCGGGAAGGAAAAGTGTTCCCCTTAGCGAATCACACCCGTTGAATAATGCTACTTCCGATGAGCGATAGGTTTTGAGCTGATCTTGTGCCTTTGTAGTGAGTACAGCGCTAATGCATAGCAAAATCGCTGTGATTTGTATAAGCCTTTTCATTTTTGCTGATTTTATCCTACAAAGAAATCGAGCACATTTAGCGCCTTACGCATGGGTACTTGGTAAAACTCAGTGTACTTACACTTTAGGCAGGTAAATGAGCTGAACTTTTTGTTTTGGATATTAAATACTCGTGTTAGCATGCTGCCTGCGATGTAGGCTTCACCAAGTTCAAAATCTTTACAGCCGCACTTTGGGCAGGATTGTTTCGATCGTACTAGTGACATAATTCATTAATTTATAGTGTTTAACGACTGGGTAATGGTTTGCCTCATTATTTTTTCTTTAGATACTTTATTGTCGTATAAATAGATGGCGGTAATAATTAGTATTAAAGCGATAAAGCCCGATGTTCCTGTTACACCTACTGTTAGGTCGTTGCCACCCATTAGTAACATAATGCTTAAGCCAGCGGTCGCATTCAAAGTACCGTGTAGTATCGATGCGGCTATAACCGATTTGGTTTTAATTGTGATGTAGTTAAATATTGGGGAGAGCAATATGCACCAAATTGTCATCATTAAAACACCCAGCTCTGGATGCTCAGGGTAGTTATGACCCATCAAAATTAATGGTGCATGCCAAATGCCCCAAATGGCTCCCATAATAATTGATGCTTTGAGAAACTTCATCTTTTCAAATTCTCTAAGTAGGAAACCTCTCCACCCTAGCTCTTCGCCAAAACCAGCAACCGCATTTATTGTAACACCAGCAATAAGACCTTGTATAAGCGTCATTAGTGCGGGATGAATGGGCATTAACTTCATCGATATCCTCATCTGTTCCATCTGTTCTGGGGTTAGCTGTGCCTCGTATCGGGCAAACATCCCTTCCATATCTAGAGATAATGAAACATTAGGGAATAGCAAACTGATGCCAAATGTTACAGCCACCAGCAAGAGAGGGAATACGATTGCTGCAAGAAACCATTTATTTATTTTAAAAGAAATCAATAAATCTTTCTTCACTTTTTCCTTGCAGATTGCTTTTTTTACCACAAGGGCAGCAACCATAGGCACGAACATATATGCACTGCCCAGCACTATCCCATATGGCCCCTTATAGTCTAGGCCTAAAAGTTTAAAAACTGTAACCAGGCCTAGATTCAGAATCACAATTATTCCAAAAAATATTATCAGTTTATTATTTGCCTTCATTTGATGATGTTTTTTTATAGCGCCCAGCTTTTTTCAGCGCTTGATCAATAATCCATTCAATCTGACCATTTATGCTACGGAACTCATCGGCCGACCACTTCTCCAAAGCCTCCAGCTTGTCCGGATCAATCCGTAGCATGAATGATTTTTTTTTCGCCATAGTTTATCTATTGGTGTAAAGTTCCTGCATTTACAATGGGGGTTGCCGACTCCTCGGAGCAAAGCACTACCATTAGGTTACTAATCATGGCTGCTTTCTTCTCGTCGTCAATCTCAATTGTTTTTTCCTCGGCCAATTTATCCAGCGCCAGCTTAACCATACCCACTGCACCCTCAACAATTTTCTCGCGAGCCGATATAATGGCATCGGCCTGTTGGCGGCGTAGCATTACTGCTGCTATTTCGGGCGCATAGGCTAAGTAGTTTATGCGGGCTTCTATAACCTCAATACCTGCAATGGCAAGGCGCTCGTTAATCTGCTCTTCTAAAATTTTGTTGATATCGTCGCCATGCGAGCGAAGGGTTAGCTCTTTGGCACTTTCGGCCTCGTTAATGTCGTAGGCAAACATACCCGCCACGTAGCGAAGGGCTGCGTCGCACTGTATCTTAACAAAATTTTGGTAGGCCATCATCTTCTCGTTAAGTCGTGCTGTGGATGTTGCCCCTGCAGTATTGGCAGCCATCGATGCATTGTCGACAAGGAATGATGCTTTGTACGTGTCGAATAATCGCCATACCAGCACCATACCAATCATAATTGGGTTTCCGCTTTTATCGTTTACCTTAATGGGATCGGCATCGAGGATGCGGGCGCGAAGCGTCAGCTTTTTCTTGGCGTAGAAAGGATTTACCCAAAAGAAACCGTTGTCCTTAACCGTTCCCTCGTACTTGCCAAAGAATACCATTACTCGTGCCTCGTTGGGCTCAATTTGCATAAATCCTCCCCAGAATATGCAGTTTAGGATAAAGGCTAAGCCCAAGCCAATACCCGATAGGGTTGCTACTAGCGGTGTGATGTTAGAAACATTAACCAGCTTGATAAATAGGAATACAATGCCAAATAGCATCAGAAAGTTGATGATTAGCATTAGGATGCCGTTTAGCTTTAACCCATTGAAAATCTCTTCTTGTGTTTTCATATTCTTTTTGAATTAGTGATATTAAAATGATATCACAAATATATCAATATGAAATCTAATATTCCAAAAAAAACCAGAATTATTTTCTGGTTTTTTTTACTCTTCGCGAGAATGCTTGCTAGCAAATACGGTTCAGTATGTTCTCAATTACTTCGTCGGTTGCTTCGGGTGCATTATCCTCTATTATTTTTAAAAGATTTTGGAATTCATCCAGCGGTTGTAGCAAGCTGTTCAAATCATGTACTTGGCTTATCTGTTGATTGTTATAGTGCTGGAAATTCCATAAAATTGGAGTAAAATTTTTATCCATAGGCTTTTTGCTTTTGGTTTTCATTGCGTAATTTACTTATCAACTTTAGAACGACTGTAGCGTGCTGATATTGTGAATATGCTATTATATTTATTTTTTTCCCAATTTGGTGTGAGTATGTTGCTTTATAATGAAGTGCCTAGCGTTTGTGGTTTGTTTAGTGTATTGAATACAAAAACAGGAAGTTGAG
>CAZTFJ010000368.1:0-3393 GCA_964612255.1 uncultured Rikenellaceae bacterium
TATTTGATGTTTAGCTACAAATGTACAACTAAATATTATTATTCTCCGATTGCATCGTTACCCTTGCCTTAGGCAATTTTTCAGGGTGGTTTGTCTGAAGATATTCCACCATAAGTTCTCTCACGAATACCCGCAAATCCCAAAGTGTAGGGGAGTCGTTAGCACTCATGAGTAGGCGAATTTCAAGCGACTGGCTGGTGGTGTTTGTAACCTGAACATTAGCAACCTTTCCATTCCAAAGATCTGTTTTAGCTAGAATAGTTTCAAACTCGTTCCTTATGTCATCAACGGGCATGGTGTAATCGGTGTACAAGAAAACGCTTCCAACAATTTCGGCTGTTTCTCTGGTCCAATTTTGGAATGGCTTCTCAATGAAGTAGGTACTGGGTACTACAAGCCTTCTTTGATCCCAAAGCCTAATTACCACGTATGTAAGTGTAATTTCCTCAATCCAACCCCATTCGTTTTCTACTATTACCACATCGTCAATACGAATGGGTTGTGTTATGGCCAGCTGAAAGCCAGCCAGCATGCTGCCAATTACCTTTTGAGCGGCAAGTCCTATAACCAGCCCCGCTACACCAGCTGAGGCAAAAAGGCTAACGCCAATGCGCTTTATAGAGTCGAATGTAAGCAAAATGCTTGCAATGGCAACAAATATGATGATAAACACTAGAATCCGCTCAATGATTCTTAGCTGGGTGTGCATTTTGCGAGCCTGCAGGTTATTTTTTTGGTTAATATTATATTGGCTAAGTATTATTACGCGTGATATTTGAATGCTATTAATGGCAATCCATGAGCCTGTAACTATTAGCATCACTAATGTGAAATGGTTTGCCGTATCCATTAATTCTGCATCGCTAATTATAATAGGTAGGCTTAACCTTAGAGAAATTAGTAGGGTGAATAGGGTGAGCGGCAGTACCGCTTTAGCGAGTATGCGTTTACGTTTAGCCTTATCTTTAAACTTAGCAAAGTGTTTTTTTATTAATCGTACGGCAAAGTAAAGCGCTACAATGCCTGCAATTACAATAATTAGTGAGATAACTACACGCTCAATGTATTCGAAGTTAAAGAGGTTCTCCATGCAACAACCTGTTTTGTGAAACTCAAAATTAACAAGATTTTTGCTATCAGAAGAAATACTTAAGTAAAATTAAAAGCAGTTTATCGAATTGCATTTAGAGATAAAAAAACCCCAACAATTGGTTTGTCGGGGTTTGTATTGTTGTGTTAAGGAGTTACCCTTTGCCCACAATGCTTTCAATCTCGTCGATGGTTACAGGGATGCGTTTTGAACCCAGTATTCTTGAACCATTTTCGGTTATTAGGATATCGTCTTCGAGTCTAATGCCGCCAAAGCCAATATATTCAAGTGCCTTGTCGTAGTTAATAAATGAGCTATTAATCTTTTCGTTTTTCCACTTCTCAATAAGAGCTGGCACAAAGTAAATGCCGGGCTCAACGGTTAAAACAAATCCAGGTTGTAACCTTCGTCCTAAACGAAGGAATGCTGTTCCAAACTGATCGATACGAGAAATTTCATCGTCGTAGCCCACATTATTTTCACCTAAGTCTTCCATATCATGCACGTCGAGACCCATCATATGGCCTAGCCCGTGAGGGAAGAACATGGCGTGAGCGCCATTTGCAACGGCCTCGTCAACATCACCCTTCATAATGCCTAGGTTCTTAAGGCCAGCGGTTACCACTTTAGCTGTCTCGAGGTGAATGCTCTGATTGGTAACACCAGGTTTGCTTAGCTCAATACCTTTGTTAAGCGCATCGAGCACAATGCTGTACACTTCTTTTTGTACAGGTGTGAACTTGCCATCTACAGGTATGGTGCGGGTGTTGTCCGATGCATAATGTGAACCAATTTCGGCACCAGCATCGGTGAGTAGTAGTCTGCCCGATTTTAATACTTGGGAGTGATCATGGTTGTGCAGCGTTTCTCCATTTTGCGACAGGATGATAGGGAATGAGGTCATATACCCTTTGCCAATGGCTATTCCCTCAACGGCGCCAACCAGTTCTTGTTCGGTTACTCCGGGTTTGGCTAGTCGCATAGCCGTAGTATGCATTTGGTAGCCTACATCGCATGCTTTCTCTATCTCGGCAATTTCAACATCTTCCTTAATTGAGCGCAGAGAAACAACCGCCTTTACTAGCTCGGTTGATGCGTACTGCTTAACCATAGCTGGGCTTATGCCCATAAGGTTGTCAAGCATAATAATATTATCAGCGCGGTATTGTGGTAGGAAATGGATTTTACGACCATTCCTAATGGCGCGGTGTAGCGTTGAGGCAAGCTCCTTCATGGGGTGGGTGCAAGGGATTCCAACGCTTTCGCCCAATTCACGAACGGTTGGCTGGGGACCCATCCAGATTATATCGTCTAGATCAAAATCGTTGCCGTAAAGGCAGTCCTTGCCCTCCTCAATATCAATAACGCCAACAAAACCAGGAAGGTCTAATCCAAAGAAATACAAAAAGTTACTATCCTGCCTAAAGCGATAAGTGTTTGAAGGATAATTCATGGGCGACTCGGAGTTGCCGGTTATTAGTATTAGCCCAGAACGAATCTTTTTCCTTAGGTTCAATCGGCGATTGATATACACTTGCTTGTCAAACATATCGGTAATTTTTATTGATTAATATATACTAAGTTTCTATTAGGATTTAAAGGTATAGCCTTTTTTCTGTTAAAACAATAACGTTTGTCAGGTTGGTTTTTGGAGCCTGTTAAAAAGGGTTAAGTGTAGGGTAGTGTAAAGTACCTAAAGCTGGAATTGTAAGGATTTCTTAAAGCGTAAAATTGAATAGGGATTAGAGGTCACATCCCTATAGGTGTATTAACTTATACATATTTTTTAGTGATAATGTAACAATTAACTATTATTCGAATGCCCAACCAAGATTAAGTTCTAGGTGCCACACCGATAGATGCAATGGGAGAGGGGCTAATTCCGAGAAGAAGTTGTTGCTATCGTTGTTGTAGAAAGATTTGGGGTTTAAGCATAACCCTATTCCAATATTTGGCTCAACAATAAGGTGTCCAAATGCAAAGGTGTAACCAGCGGCGATTCCGCTCCCTAGGAATATCCCCGATTTATCTATAGGGACATTCTGGTTGTAACCTGTTTCCTGTGAATAAATTCGTTTGGTTAGAATTCGATGCCCATGCATTGCATCGGTAAAGGCAGCTATGTAAAGACCTTTCGGTAAGGTGTTTTCGGGTTGCGATCTATAATAAAGTTTGTAACCAACTCGAAGGCCTGTTTTGTGAATTATATCGTAGGATGTTTCGCTGTATTCAGCGGTATAGTCGGGCATATTATCGGCAATAATTTGCGTATTGTGTATAAATCCAACTTTTAATAAACTTTT
>CAZTFJ010000369.1:0-3391 GCA_964612255.1 uncultured Rikenellaceae bacterium
AACTAAGTGCAATAAAAAGTCCAGAGTTCACCACAATATAGCTTTTGTTAAAAGCAAGTTCTATAGTTAGTAACATCGACCCAATACAAAACCCAAAGGTATGAATATGCACCGAATGTACCAGGTGTTCTATGTAAACCCGTTTTTTCTTTCGGGTAAGTACTTTTAATAGTAGCGCAAACAGGGGCATTAGTATGAAAAACATATACGAAAGCGCTTTGTAAACTTTGGCTCTATACTCACTGGGGTTCTGAATTATATCATCAATGGCCTCATTAAAAGCGCTTTCATCGTCATAAGTTTCTTCAGCGTTATCGTTGGGCAATGTATTCGATTGCTGATTTTCAACTACACTTTTTTCAACTTCTGTTTTAATATCTATAGTTTGCTCAGTTTCGGTAATGCCTAGAAGGAAGAAAAACAATATTGACGAAAACATAAATAGCTTAAAGGGAGCGGTATAGCGTACCCTTTTACCAGTGGTAAACTCTTTCGATAAAAAACCGGGTTTAAAGAAAAGTGCTGGTAGCGTTTTAACCAGCTTGTTGTCGAGCGAGAATAAGGAATCAATTATTGTTGATACAATTTGGGGAAATGGCTTCTTTATATCTATATGCTTTTGGCCACAGCTATGGCAATAATTACCAGTTAGCTTGGTGCTACAGTTTAGGCATACTGGTTCGTCTGTATTTATGGTTAGCCTGTTTGTATGCTCGCTCTTATTATTACCTAGTATTGATTTAAGGGAGAATGTTTTTCGCATTTATCTTTTTTGATGTTGTTAAATTTTTTCTGTTTCACTAGTTCCTTCTTTCTCTTGCTCACTCACTTCCTCTTTTTTTTCTTCTCCCGCATTTTTTTCTTGCTCTAAAACTTTTGCTTCCTTATTTTGATTCGCTTCAATTTCCGCTTGCTCATCGGGATTTTCCTCGGTAGGTTTTTCCTCCATACCATCTTGTGTTGATTTGCCCTGTAGTTCAAGGTATCTATCCTGGGCTTTTTGTAGCTCGCGGCGAGTACCAACAACAAAGTTGTAAGGAATTTGGCCAGCAGGCACTTTAACCCTACGCTCTCTTGTTCGCATCTCCTTAATTGGGTCGGTGAATAGTGCATTATGCGACGATACCTGCATTGCGCCTCGGTTGTAGTAGAACACGTAGTACTTGTCGGGCGATAGTTCAAGGTACGCTATCATCCAATCGCCCGTGTTGCGTTTGTATATTTCTACAAAACCATTAACCAGTTTGTTCACCTGAATGCCCCCGATGGAGCCAACACCTATTTTCCCTTTTGATATAAACGATGTATTCGACTGATCCCACGTCATCTTTAAATCGGCAAATGTAATGGTGCTTTCTAAACCTTTGGGTATTTCGGTCATTGCGCCAAACAGGTTAATTTGGCTTATGGCTTTCTGGGCATCGCCGGGTGATAGCTGCTGGCGCAAGTATTTTTGGTAAACTTTTCGGTTTTGGTCAACCCCAGCCAGCTCGGTTTGGGTTGATATTTCATTAGCCATAGCCTCAAGCGATAGCTGGTTAAAGTGAAAGTTGAGCGCCAGCACAATATCCATATTCAGAATGCTATCGGCTAGGATATGGGTTAAACTTCCCGATGCGGTATGTTTTATTTGCCCAAGGTTTACAGGTAGTTTTACTTCGCCTTCGCTGAAAAGCATACAAAAATCTTTCGACAAGCTAATTAGGTTCCCCGTGGTGTCGGGGTTCATGATTTTCGATTTTGAGCCAATGAGGAACCTGTTTCTGTTCTTGTTAAAGTGCAGATATCCGTTGGCCTCAACAAGTGTCCTGTTGGTGTGGTCTTTACGTCCAGAAAGCAACGATGGGTAAATATGAATCGAGTCGACGGTTACCACGCTTCCGTTTATTAATATGTTTTGGTTAAGGTTACGCGGAAGTTCAGGCACAGGTATAAATATGCTGTCGGGGTTTATTTTTGTGTTGAAGTAAATATTGCTCGAGTTTACCTGAGAGCAAGCGTGCAGGGGTGTTGCCCCACCGTGGAATGTCCAGTGTTTGTCTGGGGCATAAATTGATAAATCGCCAAAAAATCCAAAGTGTGGGCTAAGCCTAAAGCTATCGGGTTGGGTTAGGCTAGTTTCTGCATAGGAATTTCCCTTGTTATCTACCTTAATCTCCTTTAAGAAGATGGGCTGAATGGAGTCGTTCTCATCAACATAGTTAATGGTACCACTGGCAATGTAACGTTTGCGGCCAGTAATCTTTGTGGTTGCATCGTAAAATTGATGATATTTTTGCGTTTGATTGGCAAAAATTTGCGATTCCTTAATGGGGAGCATTCTATCCTTTACATCAATCTCAATGGGATCTTTGCCCGGAATAATTTGCGCATCGGCCACTAGCAGGTACTTAACCGAGTCGGCCGTTAGGTGGGGTTGGCTAAGGCTGTACTTAACTTTTGGCGAGAAGAAGTAGAGCGAGTCCTCATCGTTGTGGTGTGAGTAAAACATCGACCCAACAAGCATATCGTCACCCTTGGGCATACCCGAAATGTTTACCTGTCCCATTTCAACAGCTTCCTGCTTGCTGGGGGTTTCAATGGTTAGCTCGTTTTTATCCATTGCCCAAATAAATCTGTCGAGATGCGACTTGTACATCAAAGGGGCAAGTTCAGCAGCAACCGATTCGTTGGTTTTGAAAAACTCGCCCTGTCTGGTTTCAAAACTCACAAATGCTTTTACCTCAGGTGCAGTAAATGCTAACTCGTTTGATGTTGTAAGGTAAAACTCAGAGTTGGCCAAATTAGTGCTGTAATCTAAAGCATTAAACCTATACTCTTTCGATGTAAGCTTGGCTTTCTTCATATCCATTACACCATCGCCGGTAAGGCCAAGGGGTTCGAGCGTTAAATTTCCCAGTAGCTTTGCCTCTTTATCAAACATTACAAACGCCTCCTTACCTTCAAAAGCATATAGCTTCTCTTTGTAAGGGTACCATTTCACGCTATGTTCTTTGCCAAAAACTTTAGGGTACTGAATACCATCGTTTTGCTGCGCAATGGTAAACTCGGTGCTGATGGTAGAGAGAGAGTCGGGGAAAAAGTAAATATCTTCTGATGATGTTGATGATGTGATGTACTCGAAACGTCCAACACCTCTTAGCCCTTTGTTACTAAGATCTATACGGTTGTAGTAGCGTCCTTTCCCTTTGTAAATGGCATATCCCTCGGCGGGAAATGTTCGGCGAAAACCCAAGGAATTATCCTCGCGAAGCAGGAGAGTATCTTGTATGGGGGCAAAAATATCGGCAGAGAATAGCGTTCCTGTAAAAACCATCTCTTCCACCTCAAAGTCGTTAATGCTATAAAAGGTAAAGGGATCGATTTTGAAAAAGAATTTCTCACGGTTATA
>CAZTFJ010000370.1:0-1338 GCA_964612255.1 uncultured Rikenellaceae bacterium
ATTATTTGCTGTTTTGCCAGCAATAAGGTTAGCCAAATGGGCAGCAGTTTCAACACTTCCGCCACCGTTGTATCGCAAATCAACAATTAACTCACTAACTCCTTGGGCCAAAAAGTCATCAAAAATATTATCCAATTCATTAACGGTTGGGCCAACAAAACCCTTTAGCACAAAGTAGCCCACCTTACCTACTGAAGTATCGTAAATCGAGTCCATAAGTACGGTATTCATGGTAATTGCACTTTTGGCCACACTGGCAATTACCTCGTTGCCCTCCAAATTAACAAGCGTAAATTCTGCGCTAGGTAAACCTAATAGTTCATTAGCATTTTCGGGGGTTACGGCTGTGTTGTTAATTTTCGCTATGCGCCAGCCCCTATCGGCTCCAAAGCTTGCCAGCGGAGAGTTTTTAAAGATATAGGTAATCCAAAGGTTATTCTGCTGATCGAACCCCATACCAATACCGTAGCCTTTGTACTGAGCCTGATTGTAATAGGCTTCAATTTCTTGCTTTGTAGTTATGTAACTCCACCTATCGAGTTGCTTATACCTAAGCGCCTCGAGCAGCTCAACGGGGGTTGGATAATTCTGAAAATTTACTGCCGGCATCTTATCGTACCAAAGGTAATAGTCGTTCATTACCTCAAACAGCTGCTCGGTGGCAACCATATCCATATCAGGCTCATCCTTTTCGCATCCTGCCAGCATAAACATCACTAGCAACATAACACCCCACAATAGATGTTTTTTCATATCGACAGAAGTTTACAATTACTTTTTACTACTAAGCTGTTGAAACAGTATACTAGCCACAATTACCAGTAGCCCGGCAATGGTTGTCCAGTATATGGTTTCGCCAACAAAAAAGTGTATAAACACCAAACTAACAAACGGTACTAAATAGATAATATTATTTAGCTTGGCTTTGCTCTGAGCCATAGCCAATGCCTTTAGCCACAGCACAAAGGTAATACCCATCTCGAACGAGCCTACGTAAAGCGAGCCCAAAATACCATTCAAATTAACACTCCAAAAATCGGCAAAAAACACACCAGCCAAAAACGAGTACAAGGTGGCAAACAAAAAGTTAAAGAACAGGCGGATAATAGGGTCGAGTTTGGAGTTACGCAGATTTAGTATCCAGTACAACGCCCAAATGAACGAGCTCGATAAGGCAAGAACAACACCCAATGGGCTTTTTATCTCGATACTTGAAATATTGCCCTCGGACGAGATTAGAATTACGCCTCCAAAGCTAACTAGCAATGCAAACACGCCTTTGGCGGTTATCTTTTCGCCCAGCAAGGGAACTGAAAGGATTACTAAAACAAGGGGCCA
>CAZTFJ010000370.1:1348-3387 GCA_964612255.1 uncultured Rikenellaceae bacterium
GGTTGGGCCACTTGCGCCGGGAGCAACTCGTAGGCTCTTAAAAGAATAAAATAGTAGCCAAACGGATTTAGCAACCCCAGATAAATTGATGGTTTAATTTGAGCACGCGAGGTTTTAGCCATCAACTGATATTTACCGCTAACCACAATGATTAGAAAAAGTAGCAACGTAGAAAATAACGACGACCACGCCAGCAGCTGCACAAATGAAAAATGCTTAAGCGTAAACTTAAAAGCCGATGCTGCTGTACCCCAAAACAGTATGGTTAGGGCAGCAAATAGGTACGATAGGTGTTTCGATTTCATAGTAAACAATGTACAGCAAATATAGCAAACCGACTCATTCTAGGGTTAAAATTTCCCAAAATGAGTCGGCTTAGAAATATTTTACTGATAACTATATCCTATCGAAACCACAAAATGGTTGAAGCACCTTGGGGATAACAATCCCGTTCTCGTCCTGATAATTCTCTAGTAACGCTGCAAGAATACGGGGTAATGCCAGCGAGCTACCATTTAGTGTATGCGCCAACTGGTTACGCTTTTCGCCTTCCTCGCGATAGCGAAGTTTAAGGCGATTAGCCTGAAACGATTCGAAATTGGAAACAGAACTCACCTCGAGCCATTTTTGCTGAGCTGCCGAGTAAACCTCAAAATCGTAGGTTAGAGCCGATGTAAAGCTCATATCGCCACCACACAGTCGCACTATGCGGTATGGCAGTTCTAACTTTTTGAGGATTCCCTCAACGTGCTGCACCATTTCATCGAGACTTTGGTACGATTTATCGGGGTGCTGAACCTGTACAATCTCCACCTTATCGAACTGATGCAGGCGATTAAGGCCACGAACATCTTTACCGTACGAACCAGCCTCGCGACGGAAGCAGGGTGTATAGGCAGTTAGCTTAATTGGGAAATCGGCAGCATTTAGAATAACATCTCTAAACACATTGGTTACGGGCACCTCGGCAGTAGGAATTAGATAAAAATTATCGGCCACCGCGTGGTACATCTGACCATCCTTATCGGGTAGCTGACCAGTGCCGTAGGCAGAGTCCTCGTTAACCATAAGCGGTGGCATAAACTCGCGGTAGCCAGCATCAATATTCTCCTCTAGAAAGAAGTTGATAAGCGCGCGCTGCAATTTTGCCCCTTTGCCCTTATATACTGGAAAACCGCTACCTGTAATTTTTACGCCCAGTTCAAAGTCAATAATATCGAGATCTTTAGCAAGTTCCCAGTGCGGTTTTGCATTTTGATGAAGGGTTGGAACCGTACCACCTGCACGAACCTCTACATTATCGTCGGCCGTTTTTCCTTTGGGAACCGATTCGTGAGGAAGATTGGGGATTTTAAGCAAAGCATCGGTAAGTTCCTTTTCCACCTCAACCATTCGCTGGGCAATTTGTTTCGATTCCTCTTTAAGGTTGGTTACCTTTTGCTTGGCCTCCTCGGCTTCGCTAGCCTTACCCTGCTTAAACATCATTCCAATTTCTTTCGAGAGGGAATTTTGCTCGGCCAGCATAGAGTCGAGTTTGCCCTGCAACGATTTTCTCTCGTTGTCGGCATCAATAACCTTCTCGATGAATTCTTTTGCATCAAAATTTTTAACAAGCAAACGATCAATAATATCGTTTTTGTTCTCGTGAATTTGTTTAAGCGTAAGCATAGCAATAGTTGTTATTAAAGAAAAATCCCCTGAACTTACACATTTCAGGTAAGCTGCAGGAGATTTTTTATACTGAAAATATGCAAAAAACTAATTTTCTGCTGGAATCACTGAAACGTACGATTTATTCTCTGCTTTTTTGCGGAATGCAATGGTTCCATCAACAAGAGCAAACAAAGTGTGATCTTTACCCATTCCAACATTTTGACCTGGGTTGTGCTTGGTACCTCTTTGACGAACGATGATATTGCCTGCCTTGCAGGTTTGACCACCAAACAATTTAATACCTAAGCGCTTGCTTTCAGATTCGCGTCCGTTGTTGGAACTACCTGCCCCTTTCTTATGTGCCATTTTCTAAATATTTTAACGGT
>CAZTFJ010000371.1:0-3377 GCA_964612255.1 uncultured Rikenellaceae bacterium
CCAGCTTCAACAACGGCGTAAGCAGGATTTAGCTCGGCAAGAGTACCTTTAATAAAATCGTACATGATTAGAAGTATCTATTCGGGCTTTGATAATGGTAATGGGTTTTTGGAAATCTCGGCGTAAACTTTTCTGTTTCTATAAATATCAATGGCTAAAAATAGAGCATTACGAAACGAGCTATCCGATGCTTTTCCTTGGCCTGCAATCTCGAACGCTGTGCCATGCGCAGGTGATGTTCGAACTACTGGTAAACCCGCAGTATAATTCACGCCCGTATCGAATGCCAACGATTTAAATGGCGCCAAGCCCTGGTCGTGGTACATAGCCAGAATGGCATCGAACTTGCTAAAGTTTTCCGAGCCAAAAAAACCATCGGCCGGATAAGGGCCAATTGCAGTAATTCCCTCGTCGTTGGCTTGCTTAATAGCTGGGATAATAATATCCTGCTCCTCATTTCCAATAACGCCATCGTCGCCTGCATGGGGGTTAAGCCCAAGCACGGCAATACGTGGCTTACGTATACCAAAGTCCTGCATCATCGACTGGTTAAGCAGAACTAATTTTTTAAGGATAAGTTCTTTGGTTATGCTCTTGGGAACCTCCGAAATGGGAATATGCCCTGTTACAACGCCAACGCGCATAATATCGCTAACCAGCAACATAAGCACCTCCTTGGTATCGAAAGAGCTGGCCAGGTACTCGGTATGTCCAGGGAAATGAAACTTCTCCGACTGAACATTCTTCTTATTTATAGGAGACGTAAGCAACACATCAACTTTGCCAGCCTTTACATCGGCAATGGCAGCCTCAATGGAGCGGATAGAGCCTTCGCCTCCAGCCTCGGTAGCTCTTCCTAGCTCAACCCTCACGTTATCGTCAATGCAATTAATAATATTTGAGCGCTTAGCATTAATCTCCGAGATATCCTTAATCTGATTAAAGTTAAAGTTCTCGTAATTAATTGCCTTCCGGTGATAAGCTGCCACTTTGGGGGAACCGTAAACCACTGGTACGCAAAAATCGTTTATTCTATTATCCGACAAGGTTTTTATTATAACCTCATATCCTATTCCGTTAATATCGCCTTGGGTAATACCAACAACTACTTTACCGTCAATCATATATCGATATTTTTATAATTCACTTACCACACAGCAGCCTATTTAGCTTCTGCATTAATTAGGCAAAGATAGCAATTTGGGTTAAAGTTCGAATAGGTTAAAAATTTTGTTTTATACCTTTGCCCTCAATTACAACTTTACAATGAGTACAAACAAACTGCTAACGAAAGCCATTGAAGGTCATTTGCTAACTGTTGATGAGGGAACATGGCTATTTAAGCACGCTAAGCTGTCGGAACTTATGATGGTTGGCCATGAACTTCGCCGGCGGAATGTTCCGGGCAACCAAGTTACGTGGCAAATAGATAGGAACGTAAACATTACCAACGTGTGCATTGCGGGATGTAAGTTCTGCAATTTTCACTGCACACTAAATAGCGATAAGGCTTACGTCACCACTATTGAAGAGTACAAAACAAAAGTTGAGGAGATGTTAGCGCTGGGCAGTGAGCAGCTTTTACTACAGGGCGGCCTGCACCCCAAGCTGGGGATTGCCTTTTACACCAAGCTATTTAGCGAACTTAAAAAAGAATATCCTCAAGTAAAATTGCATGCACTTGGGCCACCCGAAATTGCCCACATAGCCAAAATGGAAAAACTTAGCTACCGCGAGGTTATTGAAAAACTAGCTGCTGCAGGACTCGACAGCATACCAGGAGGAGGTGGTGAGATTTTAGTCGATAGAGTTCGTAAGCAGCTCTCGCCCGGCAAACCCAACTCGCAAGCATGGCTCGATGTTATGAGCGAAGCTCATAAGCTGGGAATGCTTACAACAGCTACCATGATGTTTGGCCATATCGAAACCATTGAGGAACGAATGGAGCATCTGGTGAAAATTAGAGATCTACAGGCTCACAAACCAGCCAATTCAATTGGTTTCTCTGCCTTTATTTGCTGGCCTTTCCAGAGTAAAGGAACCAAGCTAGAGCAAATGGGAGTAAAAAGCAACGTTAGCCAGGAGGAGTACATCAGGATGGTTGCCCTTAGCCGTATAATGCTACCAAACATAAAACACATACAGGCTTCATGGCTAACCGTGGGCGTTGAAACCGCTCAGCTATGCCTTAACGCTGGTGCCGACGATATGGGGTCTATTATGATTGAAGAAAACGTGGTATCTTCGGCTGGTGCAACTTTTACCATCGATGCAAAGGCCATGCAGCGGGCTATTAAAGAAGCGGGCTTTATACCACAGCTCAGAAATCAGTCCTACGAGATTATTGACAATCTAACTGTTTTGCAAACAAAAAGTATATAGCTATGACCATTAACGATATGCAGAATGAAATAATTGAAGAGTTCACCATGTTCGACGATTGGATGGACAGGTATCAACAGCTTATTGATTTAGGCAACGATTTAACCCCAATTGATGAAAAAAAACGCACTGAGCAACACCTTATTAAAGGATGCCAAAGCAAGGTTTGGGTTGATGCAGAGCTGGAGAATGGCAAGCTAATATTTACTGCCGATAGCGATGCCATTATTACAAAAGGTATAGTTGCACTGCTAATCCGTGTTCTTAACAACCGAACACCTCAAGAGGTGATTGATGCTGAGCTTTACTTTATCGATAAAATTGGGCTAAAGGAAAACCTATCGCCAACCCGATCGAATGGCTTACTTGCCATGATAAAACAAATGAAACTTTATGCCCTAGCCTATCAGGCTAAAATGAATGGCTAGCAAACAATTTTGTTTGTAGCCTGTTGCTTATACGTATACAATGCTTACTTAACAAAAACTATATCATGTCGCAACCACTGGATATTCTTGCCATAGAGGCTAACATTGTAAAGGTGCTAAAAGATGTTTACGACCCTGAAATTCCTGTTAACATATACGATTTAGGGTTAATTTACGAGATTGATGTTGAAGATAGCGGCAAAACCCACGTAAAGATGACTCTTACAGCACCAAACTGCCCCATGGCCGACCAACTACTACAAGAGGTAAACGACCGCGTAGCCGAGGTTGAGGGCGTTACGGAAGTTGCGCTAAACCTCACATTCGATCCTCCTTGGGACAAAAGTATGATGAGCGAGGAGGCTATGCTTGAATTGGGCTTTTTGTAAACTATAAATATCACTAGCAAAAAAACCGTGCTGCAATAATGTAGCACGGTTTAATTATGATGCTTTGCACCAATTACTACCTACCCTTGTTGTGGGTAATTGTATTTGGATTTAACCCTTTACTTGATTTCACCTCATCTTTCGACACAACTATTGCATAATTCCACCAAATCTCAGC
>CAZTFJ010000372.1:0-3004 GCA_964612255.1 uncultured Rikenellaceae bacterium
TGTCAAATTTGCTGACGGTGTACGACTTGTCTGAGCAGAGTATCAGGGCAGAGACAGACCGGCTTGCCGACGCCCTTGAAAAAGCCCGTTGTCCGGTCATACTGGTTACCAATGAGGTAGGCCTTGGCATTATGCCTGGCGATCCTCTTTCACGCATGTATCAGAATCAGCTGGGAAGTGTTAATAAACGGATGGCTGAGCTTGCCGGCTCGGTTTTTCTCATGGTTGCCGGTCTTGGGGTTAAGATAAAATAGGCCGATTGCCGCAAATTGTTTTGGTGAATTGCCCATAATACAAAATAAAAATGGTACGTTCATGAAAATACTTTTTGCCCTGATACTCCCATGTCATTGGTCGCCAACGATACGGTAAACCTTGTGAGCCAGCGCCAACATCTTTGCTCATATCGAGTTCGGTTCCCTGCAAATGGTTTGCTTTAAATTCCATTAAATCGCGGGGTGTAAGCTTATTGTTGGGTTTTATCCAAAGCGGCATACGAGGGCCCTGAGCCATACCAGTGGCATAGTCCCAATACTGCTGCATATCGTCGTTTGCCTGGTTGAACATGGCCCAAACGCGGAGTTCGCAAAAACGGGCTGCACCAAAATCGAGTGGAGCGTAAGTGTCGGAAAAACTAAAATCGGTACCATCGCCATTGTAATATCCTTTTGTGCGGGCAAAATCTACCACATCGTGCGAGTAAACCACCTCAACCGATGGGTCGAAAATCTTATCCAAATTTTCTGAACTGATAGATTTTACTCCATCTTCCTTTGGGAAAGTAGTTATACGTGCGTGGTTGGCATGGGCGCTGATGTAACCATCGGGAACGCGCATAGCAACCCAAACGGCTCCCTTGTTGGCGTTGTATGTTTTCTTAGAGCGGCGCTCGGTTTTCATATCCATCCCCTTGCCAATAATCTCGAGTATCCAAACCTCGTTGGGGTCGGCAATAGAGTAAGATTGTCCGGAACTATAGTAACCGTGCTCCTCAACCAGTTCAACCATTACCTTAATGGCCTCGCGGGCAGTTTTGCCTCGCTGTAGCCCAAGGAACATAATGCTTCCCCAGTCGATAATTCCGGTTGTATCTACCAACTCACTGCGACCCCCAAAGGTGCTCTCGCCAATGGCCACTTGGTGCTCGTTCATAAAGCCAATTACCTGATAGGTTTCGCGTGGGTAGGGAATTTGTCCAAGCGGACGGTTCGAACTACGGTCGTAAATGGTTTGCATTGCCCCCTCGGGCCAAATGGCTCGTGGGCGAAAGTAGAGCTGCCCAAAGCGAACGTGCGAGTCGCCAGCGTACGAAATCATGTTAGATCCATCGGCTGAGGCACCACGGGTAACTAGGTAGCTTGTGCAGGCGCTGGCATCAATTGCTGCAATTAGAAGCAGTGCAAAAAGGGAGATAATCGATTTTCTCATAATATATTTGATTTTGATTTTTTATTGGAATTTGCAAATATATTATAATTGTTGAAATAGGTATTTTGTTCAATTGAGCTTTATAACATATGTTAATATGTAACATTTTTAGCTGTGTAAACCATAACACGCAGTTTTTTTCGAAATAAACGCACAAAATGCAGGTAATGCTGTTATTGAATTATAAGGTGTATGTATTTTTGTTTTTTTTGATACTATTAAAATGGAGTTGTCTGTTAATCAACACAAAGAGTTGTTGGAGTTGTTAGGAAATCGATTCGAAAGGAATTTACATCGACATAAGCGGATTAAGTGGGATGATGTTTATAATCGATTAAAATTGGCCCCCGGCAAGTTTTTGTCCCTATGGAAAATGGAACAAACAGGCGGAGAGCCTGATGTTATTGGGTTTGATAAAAGCACAGGTGAGTACTTGTTTTTCGACTGTTCTGCAGAGAGCCCCGTTGGGCGTAGAGGCCTTTGTTACGATTACAATGGGCAAATATCGAGAAAAGCAAACCAACCAAAAGGTAATGCTGTTGATATGGCCAAAGAGATGGGCGTTGAGTTACTAACCGAAAGCCAATATAGAGAATTGCAGCAGCTGGAGGAGTTCGACCTTAAAACATCGAGTTGGATAAAAACACCAGAAAGAATTAGAAATCTGGGTGGTGCATTGTTCTGCGACCGAAGATACAATCAGGTATTTGTTTATCATAATGGTGCACAATCTTACTATTCGGCCAGAGGTTTTAGGGCGATGCTAAGGGTATAGTCAGAATTGTTTTAACTTTAGCCAATAACTTTATAATAACCTATATCAAAACCCAAAGTATTATGCGTAATCTATTCATAATTATATTTATAGCAATAACCTACACAGGTTTTGCTCAGCATGAAATGCCGCGTTTTTTGCAGGGTACTTGGCAAGTTGAAGGGCAGGATGTGTTTGAGCATTGGGACCTGATTGCCGATAACAAGTTCAAAGGCTTTTCATATAGCATTAGTTCTATAGGGATTTCGGTTATTGAACATCTTGTGATTGAGAAGGATAACTCTGGCATTTCGTTAACAGCCACAGTGAACAGCAATGGTAGTTGGGATAATGTTAATTTTAAGCTGGTTGAAAGTAGTACGCAATACCGTTTTGAAAATCTAGAGCACGATTTCCCTAAGCAAATTATTTACAATTTGGTTGATGATAACAAAATAAACATCCTGTTATCCGATGGTAATGATAAAACAATTGCTTATGCTATGCATAAGCTCAGAAAACCGAATGCTTTGTCTGACTCGATTGCCAATCCAAATTTTGACCCAGAGCTAGCTGCAAAACTTGGTGCCGACGACTACGGTATGAAGAGTTACGTTTTTGCAATTCTTACAACAGGCACCAACAAGAGTAACAACCAAGAGCTAATTAGCAAGAGTTTTAGGGGGCATCTCGATAATATTAACCGGTTGGCTAGCGAGGGTAAACTAATTGTTGCAGGGCCATTGAGCAAAAACGATAAGGGCTATCGCGGAATTTTTATTTTTGATGTTAGTACTGTTGCAAACTCGGTAAATGTTTTTC
>CAZTFJ010000372.1:3014-3371 GCA_964612255.1 uncultured Rikenellaceae bacterium
AGAGGCTAAGCAGTTGGTGCAATCCGATCCTGCAATAACCCAAGGATTTCTTGATGTAGAACTCTTTCAATGGTACGGCTCGGCAGCATTACCTTTGTACCTTGACCCGTCGGAGAAGATTTGGAAACTAAAACCCTAAAAGCAGAATTTGAAATGGAAAGTACTAAGATTTTTAAAATGCCTTTTGCTAAGGTTTACCCCATGTACATTCAAAAAGCAGAGAAGAAGGGGAGGACAAAAGCCGAGGTAGATGAGATTATATTCTGGCTAACCGGGTATGATGAAAAATCACTCCAAAATAATCTTGACAATAAAACCGATTTTGAAAATTTCTTTGACCAAGATCATCAGGTCAAT
>CAZTFJ010000373.1:0-3363 GCA_964612255.1 uncultured Rikenellaceae bacterium
TAATTACAATGGCTGGATGTTCTGAAAATCCCAGTCGGAAAAATTCTAATTCTGTACTCTTCAGTTTTACCGATACCGTAAGGATAGACTCAACGCACCGAATTGGGCTAAATAATACCAATGCGCTTCGGGTTGCCATATCTGCCATATCATCGCCACGCGAAACATTTAACGCATACCATGATATGCTTACTCATATTGAGGAGCAGCTAGGGCAAAAAGTTATTATGATTCAGCGCAAAACCTATCAAGAAATTAACGACTTGATGAGGCAAAACAAGGCCGATGTTGCAATAGTTTGCTCTGGCAATTACGTATTTGGTAAAGAGAACGCAGCCTTTAAACTTCTAGTAGTTCCCGAGTGGAATGGGCAAAAGCAATATAACACCTACATAATAGCCAACAAACACTCTGGGATTAAATCTTTTGAAGATTTAAAAGGAAAGCGATTCGCCTTTACTGATCCCCTCTCTACATCAGGAAAACTTTATCCCAACAAAAGAGTAAGCGATTTTAATTCGTCTATTTCCGAATTTTTCGAAAGTACAATATATACCTATGCACACGATAATTCCATCCAGCTAGTTGCAAAGCAAATGGTAGATGGGGCGTCGGTAAACAGCCTAGTTTTCGATTATTTGGTATCATCATTCCCACAAAGAGTAAAAGATATTATAATAATAGAGAAGTCGGCACCCCACGCCATGCCGCCAGTAGTTATTTCAAATAGTTTACCCGCCCAAACAGAAGCAAAGCTAAAAAACATTTTTCTAGAAATGCATAAAAACGATGGAAGCAAAAGTGTAATGGAGCTCTTACAGGTTGATAGGTACGTTATTGGTCACGACACAATGTTTAATGGAGTGCGAGATTTAGCTGGCATACCACACTAATAATTGATTACAAATAAATTGAATGAAAAGAGTTCAGCTGCCATTATTCTGGAAATTTAGCCTTGCCATAGCCTCAACGGTTATGCTTTTTGGTTCGCTTAACCTATTGTTTATTCGCAATCAGGTATACAAAACGTTTGAACACCAAATTGAAAAGCATGGCATTAGCATAGCCAGAAGTATAGCAGAACGAGCTGTTGAACCAATACTTTACGAAGACTTATCGGCATTAAACAAACTGCTAGGCCAAACAAAACTGGTTAACTCCGACGTAAAATATATTCTTATTCTCGACCATAACAACCAGCTATTAGCCCATACATATCAGGATTACATACCTAACAACTTACTGGTTGCAAACTCAGTAAGCAAAGATATGGAGATGAGTATACAAGTGCTAATAGACCCTGATGACAAGAATTGTGTTGTACGCGATATTGCCATTCCAATTCTAGGGCATCAAATTGGAACTGTGCGCGTTGGTATGTGCGAGCGGGAGTTTCAGCGCGAAATACGAGAAATCACCAAGCTGTTCCTTAGCATGGTGCTGATGTTTCTGCTATTGGGAATTGCGGCTGCCCTTCTACTGTCGTATATTATCACTAGCCCGGTTAAAGCTATAAGTTCCTATGCATCAAAAGTAGATTTTAGCTCGTTAAATCACGATTCGCCCAACCAAATATCGCTAAACGAGGAGATTTCGGTGAGGCTTAAAAACATATTTAACCTCACCGATGAAATTGACGTGCTTGGCACAACCTTTAACGATATGATAATGCGCTTGCAGAATGCCTACCGCGAGCTAAAATCGACACAAGAATCTCTGTCGCAAACAGAGAAAATGGCATCAGTAGGCACGCTTACTGCCGGGCTAGCCCACGAAATAAACAATCCGCTGGCAGGTATTAGAAACTGCATCAGACGCATTGAGGACAAACCCGAAAACCTGAAACAAAATAAAGAGTACACCGCTATGATGTTGGAAGCATTGCAAAAAATTGAGAAGGTTGTTGAAGGGATGCTCAACTTCTCGAGAAAGCAGGAACTTGCCTTTGCCACTGTTGAAATTAACAAGTTAATTAACAACTCGATATCGCTGGTAAAATATCAACTTGAAAAATCGAACATTGAATTAATGCACATTGGTTTCGATAAAAAAATTGTGCTAAATGCAAGCCCAAATCATCTGGAACAGGTTTTTCTTAATATCCTACTAAATAGTATTGATGCAATTAATGAGAAACGCAACACAGAACCTAACATTAACGGGGAAATTACAGTTGTTCTTAAAGAAAACGAGAACCACGTTTACATAGAAATGTCAGACAATGGGATTGGCGTTCCGCACGACAAGGTTGCTGCTATTTTCGACCCATTTTTTACCCTAAAGAAGATTAAGCAAGGCACAGGCTTGGGATTGGCAGTTAGTTACAACATAATAAACAGCCATAATGGGCATATTGCTGGGTGGAACATCCCCGCAGGAGGGTTTACCATATCTATCACACTACCAAAAAACCGATAAAAACTATGCTAAAAATATTTGTAGTAGACGACGAAAGGATTGTAAGAGTAACCACTGCCGACGATTTACGCGATGCAGGGCATAGCGTGCGAGAGTTCTCGTCGGGACAAGCTGCGCTGCAGTACCTTGCCGATACGGATGAAGAGGTTGATATAATTATTACCGATCTTAAGATGCCCAATATGAATGGGCTAGAATTTCTTGTTGAGGCAAAAAAGTTACGACCCGAAACCTTTGTTCTGCTTATGACCGCATTTGCAACAGTTGACACTGCTGTGCAGGCCATGAAATTAGGTGCGTACGATTACATATCAAAGCCTTTTAATATTGATGAGCTACTACTCTCTATTGAGAGAATAAAAGAGGTGAAAGAGGTAAAAGACGAAAACAGGCAGCTCCGCACCCAGGTTCAAAAAAAATTCGACACAAAAAACTTTGTAGGTAAAGGTAAAGAGACCCAAAAAGTTTTTGAACTGGTTGAAATAATTGCAAATAAAAATACCACCGTACTAATTACTGGCGAAACAGGAACTGGCAAAGAGCTACTTACAAATATTATCCATTTTAACAGCAATAGGAATAAGAAACCCCTTGTAAAAGTTAGCTGCGCAATACTTTCGCGCGAAATATTTGAGAGTGAACTTTTTGGCCATGAGAAAGGCGCATTTACCGGAGCCGAGAAACAAAAAATTGGCAGGTTTGAACTGGCACACTCAGGTACGCTTTACCTCGATGATATAGACGATATGCCACTCGATTTACAGGTAAAACTTCTACGCGCCTTGGAAGAGGGAGAAATTGAGCGAGTTGGCGGAACCGAAACCATAAAAATTGATGTAAGGGTTATTGCCTCAACTAAAAAGGATTTAAAACAGATGGTTGCCGATGGTAAATTTCGCGAAGATTTATACTACAGGCTCAACGTATTTCCAATAAACCTCCCTC
>CAZTFJ010000374.1:0-3341 GCA_964612255.1 uncultured Rikenellaceae bacterium
ACTAGCCTTTACGCTAATTGGCAACGGGCTGCGCGATGCGCTGGATACTAAAGAAATTTAGTCCTTTTACTTTTCAACTTTTGCAGGATATTTATCGGGTTCCGAAGCCACATCGGTTATTAGGGCAAACATTGCCTTTAGCACGTTGGCCATATTTTCGTAATTTATCTTATCGGGGGTGTCGGTTGGCTTGTGGTAGTCGTCATGCGAACCTGTGGTAACAATTAGCGCAGGGATGCCCTTTCTGTAAAAAGGAAAATGGTCTGAGCCCATAAACCACATCACATTCTCAGGAAAATCTTGTCGTAGGTAAAAGTTAGTGTTATCCATTTGCCTGTCGATTTTGCGAATTAGCCGTTTGGTTGGGCGCTTAATGTTACCACGCCCAATGGCCCAAGTGCTAACGTATCCATTCTTGTTGGGTTTATTATCCGATCTCCCAATCATATCCATATTAATAATCATTACCGTTTTCTCAAGCGGAAAAATTGGATTATTAACATAGTACATAGAGCCGTTTAACCCCGATTCTTCCGCTGCAAATGCAACAAACATTACCGACCGCCTAAACTCAAACCCATTGGAATTTGCCTGAGCACACATCCGTGCCAATTCCATTACACCCGCTGTTCCCGAGGCGTTATCGTCGGCACCAAGGCAAACTCCATCGGGCGTACGCCCAACGTGGTCAAAATGTCCTCCCACAATCAGCACCTCATCCTTAAGATCGGTACCTTCAATGTAGCCAATTACATTTTTATCGTACAGCGTATCGGTTTTTACGTAGAAATTGGTTTTGTAGGTTAAGTAGGCTGTGGGTAATGCATTTGAGTTACCCTTGCCAGCTACCTTTTTCGCTTGCTTATTCAAATCCTTAATCGATTGGCTGTAAATGCTATTTAGCGTTTTATCGCTAAACATAAATACCTTGAGCGTATCGTTGGTGTTGGGAAGTTGATTGTACAGCCAGCTGGGTTCACCTGAGCGAATCATGCTATTGGGGTACCTTAAGCGAGTAGCCCATAATTCTCGACTAATGATGCGTTTATTTATTCTTTCGGGTAAACTTATGGCAAAATTTTTTGCGTTGGTTTGCGATGATATGCTCTGCAAATCAGCTATTGCATCGTCCATGGTTTTAGCATAAATATGTACAATAGTATCGCCAATATTTTGGTGTATCGGAATGCTGCTACCCCAGAACTTAATGGGTTGGGTTAGACTATCGGCTATGGGCATATTTGAGGCAAACGAGTAGTTAACACCCATTATTGGCGGTATATCATCGGCATATATTCGGGTTGTGCCCTTGTGGAGTTTGGTTACAGGCATTACCTGAAAATAATTATTGTGATTATTGGGTATGAGCTTGAGGTTAGCAGCCTCAAACTCCGTGGCTATGTAATTAGCGGCAGCCTCGCTTCCTTTTTGGGAAAACTTGCGACCACCCAGGCTATCGGATGCCAAGAAGTAAACATCGCGCTTTAGCCTTTTTGTTGATATTTCAACAGTCAAATCGCTTTGCGCAAAGGCTGGAAGGTATGCTGAAAGAATAAGAAGTAGATTGAATATCCCTTTCATCTTAAATATCTTTTCAGGTTAAGTATCTGTAATTTCTTTTATAAATCTTACAAATCAAAAGTAATAAAACGCACTGCTCTCGACAATAGTATGGCTTAATTACAAAAAATCATCAGGGCTGAAGCCCAATATCACCCTCAATTTCCCAACCCTGTCCTAAAGGACAGGAATATATTCTAACTTTATTAAAAAAGGGGTATCTCATTATTTAAGACACCCCTTTAATTATATCAATCTATTTAAAACTAATCTTCGAACCTCTGCATAAGCAGCTCAAGAATTTGCTTGCCGGCAAGCGATACCGAGGTGCCAGGGCCAAAGATAGCCGCAACACCTTGATCGTATAGATATTGGTAATCTTGCGATGGGATTACACCACCACAAATTACCATAATATCCTCGCGACCTAGCTTTTGCAATTCAGCCATAACCTGAGGCACAAGGGTTTTGTGACCAGCAGCCAAGCTCGATACGCCCAGAATATGCACATCGTTCTCAACGGCCTGCTTGGCAGCCTCGGCTGGGGTTTGGAATAGAGGTCCGATATCCACATCGAATCCGATATCGGCATAACCCGTGGCAACCACTTTTGCTCCACGGTCGTGACCATCCTGCCCCATTTTGGCAATCATGATACGTGGCTGACGACCCTCAAACTTGGCAAATTTATCGCACAGCTCGCGGGCTTCGGCAAATACTTTATCATCCATAGATTCTGCTGAATAAATTCCTGAAATTGAACGGATAACCGCCTTGTAACGACCAGCAACCTTTTCGCAAGCATCGGAAATTTCGCCAAGGGTAGCACGTAGCCTTGCAGCTTCAACCGATAGCTCTAGGATGTTACCCTCGCCAGTTTCGGCACATTTGGTTATGGCGGCTAGAGCTTCTTGTACTTTGGCCTCATCGCGGTTAGCTTTAAGTTCCTTAAGACGACGCAGCTGACTTTCGCGTACAGCTGTGTTATCAACATCTAAAATTTCAATTGGGTCTTCCTTATCAAGGCGATATTTATTAATACCTACAATAATATCGCGGCCCGAGTCGATACGAGCCTGCTTGCGAGCAGCAGCCTCCTCAATCCTCATCTTGGGGATACCAGTTTCGATAGCTTTTGCCATACCGCCTAGCTCCTCAACCTCCTGAATAAGAGCCCAAGCCTTATGAGCAATTTCTTGTGTAAGCTGCTCAACGTAGTACGAGCCAGCCCATGGGTCAACCGCGCGGGTTACATCGGTTTCCTCCTGGATGTAAAGCTGCGTGTTACGGGCAATACGAGCCGAGAAATCGGTTGGTAGTGCAATGGCCTCATCCAATGCGTTGGTGTGCAAACTCTGGGTGTGGCCAAGAGCTGCAGCCATAGCCTCGATACAGGTACGAGCCACGTTGTTGAATGGATCCTGCTCAGTTAGACTCCAGCCAGATGTTTGGCTGTGCGTACGCAATGCAAGCGATTTGGGGTTTTTAGGATTGAACTGTTTCACAATTTTTGCCCAAAGCAAACGTGCTGCACGCATCTTGGCAATCTCCATAAAGTGGTTCATTCCAATAGCCCAGAAGAACGATAGGCGAGGTGCAAAAGCGTCAATGTCTAGCCCAGAGTTTACGCCAGTGCGAAGGTACTCAAGACCATCGGCAAGGGTGTATGCCAACTCAATATCGGCAGTAGCACCAGCCTCCTGCATATGGTATCCGGAGATTGATATGCTGTTGAACTTGGGCATATTCTTGGCGGTGTACTGGAAGATATCGGCAATAAT
>CAZTFJ010000375.1:0-1765 GCA_964612255.1 uncultured Rikenellaceae bacterium
TAGCCATTTATTGCCAAGCATTATTTATGTTCCCCAATACGCTAATGTAGGAGTTAAAAATCAAAAATCAAAAAAATGGTAAATCTTATAGCGCTTTACATTATCGTCTGGTAAGTAAAGATAAAAGAATATGGGTTTGCTATTACTTTGAACTTAAATTTTTAAAAGCCAATTTTGTTAGTCAAAACTAGTAGAATAAAGATAAGGAGTTGACAGTGCTGTACTATATGTTGGTATGCTATTGATACTAATCAGAAATATTCCTAAATTACACGATTGATTAAAACTCAACATAGTTTTTCACGTACACAAAAAAGTTAGTATTGTACCATTTATTTACTCATTAAACTTTAAGGCTATGCAAAGGACTGCTTACATAATTATATTACAGGCCTTGTTTTGCTCACTTGTTTTACCAAGCTATTCGCAGGGAACAGTGTCTGACATTGAAGGCAACACTTATAATACGGTAGTTATTGGTGAGCAGGAGTGGATGTCCGATAACCTTAGGGTTACCCAATTTCGAAATGGTGATTTAATATCAAAAGTTAGTGATATTGATTTATTATTAGATAATACCAGTGGCTTTTTTGTTGTGTATCAAGATAATTCTGATTACGAGAATGCCTACGGAAAGTTATACAACTGGTTCGCAATAACTGATCCTCGTGGAGTATGTCCTTCAGGTTGGAGAATCCCTACTGATGACGATTGGCAAAATTTGGTAGATTTTATCGACAGTAAGGCTTGGGGCAATAATAATTTTGTTGGCACCAAGCTTAAATCAGCTCGACAAGTCGATTCTCCCTTGGGAGGGATTTATAGCACTACAGAACATCCTCGATGGGATTCCGATCCCAAACGATATGGAACGAACGATTTTGGATTTTCCGCATTGCCAGCGGGACTCTATTCAACAACGGCTCAATATGCCCATCTGGGTTCGCAGGCCTATTTTTGGAGCCAAACCGAAGGTGAAAATGATCAGGTTTGGATTAGAACAATACTAAGTGCCAACCGAGGAATGAGTCGTAGTCAGTATCCCAAGAATGTGGCTCTATCGGTTAGATGCATTAAGGGTGACGATTCTGATATAGAAGTTCCTCAAATAGTTACTCATAGGCCTTATAGCATAACTACTACATCTTTTATTATTGATGGAGAAGTTACAGATAATGGTAACGATAATGTTACAGACAGAGGATTTGTTTGGGGTAGTCAGGAGAATCCATCTGTAGATGAAAACGAAGGAATGATATCCAGTGGAAGTGGCTTAGGTACATTTACTGAGACTATAGCTGCTTTAGCTGCTGGGAATACATATTGGGTTAGAGCTTATGCTCAAAATGCACAGGGCGTCGCATATGGCATTCAGAAGAGAGTCGTAACCCCATCATCTGTAACCATACCTTCAATAACAACTCGTCAGATAAGTAGCATTAGCACTAATTCTGCTACTAGCGGTGGCATAGTATTATCAGAGGGAGGATCCCCAATTCTAACAAAAGGGGTTGTTTGGAATAATATGGAGGATGTAACGCTGACCAATAATATTGGGTTAACTGATGAGGGGCAGGGAGAGGATAGCTTTTTAAGCACAGTAGGGTCACTTTCTCCAAGTACAACCTATTATGTAAGAGCATATGCTACAAATATTGAGGGAGTAGCATATGGTGATGTGTTAAGTTTTCAGACTCTTGATCCTGCTGTTACCACCTACACGCTCAGCCTAAGCGCCAACCCCAGCGATGGGGGCACAGTATCG
>CAZTFJ010000375.1:1865-3332 GCA_964612255.1 uncultured Rikenellaceae bacterium
TACCACCTACACGCTCAGCCTAAGCGCCAACCCCAGCGATGGGGGCACAGTATCGGGCGGAGGCGATTACGAGGAGGGCGAGTCGGTGAGCCTGGAGGCCACGCCCGCCGCAGGCTACCAGTTTGTGAACTGGACGCTGGCAGGGGCTCAGGTTAGCACCGATGCCAGCTACACGTACACCATGCCGGCCAGCGATGTAACGCTGGTGGCGAACTTCGAGGAGATTCCAGCTACCACCTACACGCTTAGCCTAAGCGCCAACCCCAGCGATGGCGGAACGGTGTCGGGCGGAGGCGACTACGAGGAGGGCGAGTCGGTGAGCCTGGAGGCCACGCCCGCCACAGGCTACCAGTTTGTGAACTGGACGCTGGCTGGGGCTCAGGAGAGCACCGATGCCAGCTACACTTACACCATGCCCGCCAGCGATGTAACGCTGGTGGCGAACTTCGAGGAGATTCCCGTATCTACCGATGGACAGCCATGTGAAGGTATACCAACCGTAACCGATTATGATAATAATACCTATAATACGGTGCATATTGGTGGACAATGTTGGCTAAAGGAAAATTTAAGAGTTACCAAATATACAGATGGAACCGAAATACCCAAAAGACAAACCAATGCCACATGGTTAACCGCAGGTTCAAGTAGTGAGGGGGCTTATTCTGTTTATCCATATACAAGTGTTACGGGAATAGATTCGGAAGAGCAGATGCTAGAATATTATGGTGCCCTATATAATGGCTATGCTGTTGATAATAGTAAGGGGCTCTGCCCAACAGGCTGGCGAGTAGCAACCCCATCGGACTGGGATCAGCTTACAAACTATTTGGCCACCGAATACGGTTATTCTTTAGATATTTCAGATGCAAACGGTGTTGGCAACGTCCTTAAATCGTGCCGGCAGGTAAACTCGGCCCAGGGGGGCGAATGCAACACTAGTGAACATCCCCGATGGGAATTCCATAGCGTGCATAGCGGGTTCGACAGCTTTAATTTTTCTGCACTGCCTGGTGGGTATAGAATGGATGATGCTTCGTTTATGATTCATAGCACTAGTGGTTTCTGGTGGACATCATCGGCAGGTGGCCAAGCAATACTAATTTTTTACGATTATGGAGGCGTTTCAAGTTATGGGTTAGACAAGAGCAATGGATTGTCTGTTAGATGTATTAAAGAGTAGCTATGGTTTTGATATAGTTTTTCGACCTGCATTAGGTGTGAGTACGATAGATATAAACGAATAATTATATAGGCCGATAGGTGAGGTTGTAATTGCTTAACCTGACTTTATTAATAGCTGGACGGGTTTATCTACTTCTGTTTTGCGACGTAAATTGCAACTAATTAATTAATCAATTCTTATTACAAGCGTATTTCTAATTATTTTACTCAAAAAAAAACCTGCACTACCAAAAGTAATGCAGGTTTTATTAATTATGGCTTAATTGCCCGATATTACTCTAC
>CAZTFJ010000376.1:0-3331 GCA_964612255.1 uncultured Rikenellaceae bacterium
ATTTGATAGCCTTTTTTTGACGACGACTTACAATTTTTCACTATCCAAGTACTTCATCGAATGCACCGGGTATCGCAGTCCGGCGGCGGCATTGGGTAAAACTCTCGCCGGCAAATGTTACCAGTCCTATCCTATCATTTTTTCGCCCCGATACAAACTGAATTGCAATATCCTTAGCCGCCTCAAACCTATCGGGTTTAAAATCTTGCGCTAGCATACTAGTTGATATATCGAGTGCCAATACAATATCAATCCCTTCTTTCTCGATATTTTGCGAAACGTTGAACGATTGCGGCCTTGCCAGCACTAAAACAACCATTACCAAAGCCACAATACGAAGCACGAAAGGTAAATGACGCAAATATATTCTGAATGAAGATGGTGCATCGCCAAAGGGCATAAGCGATGACATTTGCAGGCTTGCCCTTGAGTCGTTCTGCTTGTAAAAATACCATACTACTAATGCCGGAACTAGCAAAAGCAGATAAAACATATTTGGATGAACAAAGGTTATTCCGCTCATTGATTTTCCAATTTACTTTGTTCTACTTGCTGATTTTGATTGATGCTATTATCATTTTCAGGCATAGGGTTCTGCTCTGTTTCTTCCTCCTTTTCCTCCACCGGTTTTGTTGAGTTTACGAAATGGAATCCAAACTCAAGGCTCGATAAATTTTCCGACGCATCGGGAGAAAATTTGGCAAACTTGGTTAAATCGGCTAGAGAGAGAGCATCGTTTAGCTTCTCGAGCAAACGGGAATCAATATGTTTGCCTTTGCGCAAGCTACCAATGGTTTCAATGGTTGTTTGCTCCATGGCAGGTATGCCAAATTGTCCCTCAATATAAGTTCTAACAATATCTGTTAGCTCCGACTGGAAATGTTTAGCATCGTCGGATTCCCACAGCTTGTCGTTTTTAATTTGTTCAAGTTCTCTAAGCGCTACAATATGTGGGGGATCTGCGGGTTTTAGGTTGAAAATTGGTTCACCCTTTCTATACCTTGATATGATGTAAATAGCCAGTACCACGAGACCAATTAGCAGCAATCCGCCAAATATCCAAGGGGCTACCTCGGCAAAAGTTATTGGCTCCGCAATAGGGAGCTTAATATCGTAAATTGATGCTATAGTGCTATCGGGGGGTAAGGTATTCACCAAGAACCAAATTGGGGCTGTTTTAGCAGTATCGGTAGTAGATCCCTTGCCAAAAGGCAAGCCAATTGGGGGTATTCGATAATATCCCTGATCGAATGAGGTGATTTTCACCTTGTAAAGAAAACTCCGCACGTCACCCTCCGACTCGAGCGTATCGATGGTGGGTTGTCCTAAAATCTCTATTCCAGTGATTAAGGTATCGGCAAAAATGGGGAAATGCACCAAATAACCTGGGGGAAGCTTAGCCTCAATCATCAAATCTACCTGATCGCCAATTAGGATACTATCGGCAGAAACAGACGATTTGAACGAATACGTGGCATTTTGCCCAAATACCCCTTGCGAGTGCACTGAGAAAGTACCCACCGTAATTATTAAAATTGCTATATGTTTTATAATCCGTATCATAACACCATAATTATTGTTCTATGCACGCTGCTTGAACAATTTTATAAGCGGTTTCACATAATCGTCGTTAGTGGCAATTGCTACAGAATCGACCTTGCATTTAGAAAATGTTTGCTTTAGCGATTGCTCAGTGCTTCTCCACCAATTTGCATAGGCATCGCGAGTTGCCTTGCTCGATGTATCAATCCAAGTGTCGTTCCCCAGCTCTGCATCTTTCATCTTAACCAATCCAATGGGTGGCAGCTCCATTTCGCGCGGATCGTAAATTCTTACCCCTACCACATCGTGCTTGTTGCCAGCAATTGAAAGTGCATTGTAGAAGTTTGGCTCAACTGAGCCAGGTTTGTAATCCATAAAATCGCTTAAAACAAATGCAGTACAACGCTTTTTTATGGCATTGGTAAGATACCTTAGCGCCTCTGATATGTCGGTACCCTGACTGGTAGGCGTAAAATGTATAAGTTCTCGAATAATATGCAGTATATGAGTACGTCCTTTTTTAGGTGGAATAAACTTCTCTACCTTGTCGCTAAACATCAGCACACCAATTTTATCGTTGTTCTGAATGGCAGAGAAAGCCAGTACCGCCGAAATTTCGGTTATAAGATTCTTTTTAAGCAGATTGGTGGTGCCAAACATGCGCGAGCCGCTTACATCGATAAGCAGCATAACCGTTAGCTCACGTTCCTCCTCAAAAACCTTAACGTAAGGCTGGTTAAAGCGTGCAGTTACATTCCAGTCGATATTTCGAATATCATCGCCGTACTGATACTCGCGCACCTCGCTAAAGGCCATACCCCTACCCTTGAACGCGCTGTGGTATTGCCCCGCAAAAATTTGACGCGACAGGCCGCGGGTTTTTATCTCAATTTTACGTACTCGTTTTAGTAGCTCTGATGCTTCCACGATTCAATACTTGTAATTCTACTTATTCCTTCTTCTTTCGCGTTACAACGGTAAGGAACCATTTCCCTTTGATAAGCTCAATTTCGTAAACATCAACACCTTTATTATCAACCCACAGCTGTTTGTTAATCTTTTCGTAATCGGCATTTAGCTGTTTGGTTAACCTGTTGTATAACCAAGTGTTGTACATTCGCGATACCGAAGTACAATACCCCTCTGTGTTTAGCATAAATATTAGGGTCTGTTCCTCAAATGTATTTTCGAACTTTATAAAGCTCTTATTACCATTCGATATCTCTTTAACAAATACAAACCCCGTGAGATCCGATGCTACCTTTTTCCTAATTTCATCTTTATGCATACCAATGTAGTTCTGTCCGAAGACCGATGTAATGGCAAGCATAAAAGCTGCTACTAACACAAAAGGTTTAGTACTAGCCATGGGCTAAGGAACCTCCACGGTATTTAGTATTTCAGTAATAATATCTTCTGATGTAATATTTTCAGCTTCGGCTTCGTAGGTAAGGCCAATTCTGTGGCGAAGAACATCATGGCACACAGAGCGAACATCCTCGGGAATAACATAGCCTCTGCGCTTAATAAAAGCGTAGGCTTTGGCAGCTAGTGACAGGTTGATACTTGCCCTTGGCGAACCGCCATACGCAATCATATTCTCAAAGCGCTCTAGCTTGTACTCCTTGGGGAAACGGGTTGCAAAAACGATATCGACAATGTACTTCTCAATCTTTTCGTCCATGTAAACATCACGAACCACGCTGCGAGCCTTAACAATCTCTTCGGGTTTTACCCCCTTGCTGGCTTTTGGGAACGAAGAGGCAACATTCTGACGAATAATAAGCTT
>CAZTFJ010000377.1:0-417 GCA_964612255.1 uncultured Rikenellaceae bacterium
AATCTAGTTTAAACGAGATGCGCAGCAAATCGTTAGATGAGATTTTAGAGGAGATGAGCGCCTATCATCAGGAGTTAGAAACACAGAATCAGGAGCTACAGCGAGTTTACCAGGAGTTAGAACGCATCAAAATGGAGTACCAGGGGCTGTTCAACGAAGCTCCCATTGGCTATGTGGTTGTGAGCGAGCACAATGCTATTGTAAAAGCCAATAGCACGTTTGCCCAAATGGTTAATAAGGGGTTGGACCAGATAACTGGGAATAAAATATATTCCTTTATTCATCCAAATTTTCAGGATCAGTTCTACCTCTTGGTTAAAAAAGTTAGCAAAGAAAAGACTAAGAGTAGCGTTTTAGTCCGATTGAATTCTGATAACGAGAGGTTTGCCAAGCTCGAGTGCAATTTGCAAACAGTAA
>CAZTFJ010000377.1:427-3320 GCA_964612255.1 uncultured Rikenellaceae bacterium
CAACGGTTCTTGATGCACAGCGCATCAAGGCGTATCAGGTTGCGGCTGCCGGGGGCCTCACCTACAACTACGCCGCAATGACTGTTGACAGGCAGAGCCTCGCAGTCCTGCAGGAACTCGCAGACGAGCAGCAGCTTATTGAAAGCCGTGAGCGTTACCGTGCCGTGGCCGATTATGCCTACCACTGGGAGTACTGGCAAGACCCACAAGGCCGGCTGTTGTATATGTCGCCTTCGTGCGAGCGGATTACTGGATACAGTAAGTATGAGTTTATCGATAATCCTATGCTGATAGAGGATATAATTCATCCCGACGATAAGCCTTTGTTTAACGAGCATAAGTCCATAGCCATTATCCCCGGCCAAACCCAAGTAGAGCATACCGCTGAATACAGAATTACCCGAAAGGATGGTGAGATTATATGGATAGGCCACGCTTGCCTTAATATTTTTAAAGACGATGGTACTCATATTGGTCTACGCTCAACCAATAGGGATATTACCGAGCGTAAGCAAACTAGAGAAGTGCTTAAGCAAAAAGTTACGCTGCTTAATCAAACTCAACAAATTGCCCATGTTGGGAGCTGGGAGTTAAATCTTGATACCAATGATTTGTTCTGGTCCGATGAGATTTACCGAATTTTTGGTGTTGATCCCAAGCAGTTCGATGGGTCATACCAGATGTTTCTTTCAATTGTTCACCCCGACGACCGCGAAGCGGTTAACAATGCATATATCCGCTCCTTAAAAGACCCCTCTAACACATACGAGATAGAGCATCGAATTGTAACCAGAGATACCAACCAGGTAAAATATGTATATGAAAAGGGATACCACGAGAGGAATGGCAATGGTAGGGTTGTCCACTCGGTGGGAATGGTGCAGGATATCACAGAGCGAAAAATACGAGAGCAAAAGCTAGTTATAAGCGACAGGATATTTAACTATGCCCTAGATATGCTGTGTGTTGCAGGGTTCGATGGGTATTTTAAAACCTTAAATCCATCGTGGTCCAAGGTGCTAGGTTACACCACCGAGGAGCTGTTGTCAAAGCCATGGCTTGAGTATGTGCACCCCGACGATAAGGAGGCCACAAAAAACATTAAGGCCTCAATAGTTGATGGACAGGAGGTTTACCAGTTCGAAAATAGGTATATCTGCAAGGATGGAACCGTTAAGTGGCTATCGTGGAACTCGTTTCCATATCCAGATGAGAATATTATGTATGGTGTGGCCAGAGATATTACAGATAAAAAACAGACCGAAAATAAGCTTGTTGAAAGCGAGCTAAAGCTAAAGGAAAAGAACGAGGAGTATCTGGCCATTAACGAGGAGTTACAGCAGTCGAATGAGGAGCTGTATTCTTTAGCCGAAGATTTAAGGCAAAGCAACCAGCGCAATAGCGCTATTCTATCGGCAATTCCCGATATTATGTTTGTTTACAGTCGTAATGGGGTGTTCCTAGACTATTACCAGTCAAATTCTAACGAATTACTTGTTAAACCCGAAGATTTCCTTAACAAGAATGCCAAGGATGTACTTCCCGATTACCTAGCAGAGATTAACATAAAAGCTATTGATGCTCTTTTTGAGACTGGAGAACCTCAAACATATTCCTATTCATTGGAAATTGACGGTGAGGTAAACTACTTCGATGCCCGAATGGTTATGCACGGGAACGATAAGGCTCTTGCCATTGTTAGAAATATAACTGAGCAAAAAAAGAGTGAGCTAACCATTGCCCGGAATGAGCAATACCTCCGCACTATAATTCAAACCACAACAGATGGATTTTGGGTGGTAGATATGGAGCGAAAACATGTCGATGTTAATGATGCGTATCTTGCCATGTCGGGCTACTCGCGCGAGGAGTTTTTGAATTTAACAATTAATGATATAGATACCGAAGAGAACCTAGAGGCTACTCGTGCCAGGATAGAACGAATTATTAAAAACGGTAGTGAAATCTTTGAAACCAAGCATCGCCGAAAGGATGGTCGCATCTTTGATGTTGAAATATCAGCCACCTATATAAATAGGGATGGTGGTCAGCTAGTTTGTTTCTGCCGCGATATAACTGAGCGCAAACAGGCCGAACAGGTACTGCAAAAAAGCCATAAAAGCATCTCCTTTTTGGCCGATTCCGCCATTAACTTTATGCAATCCTCTACGTTAGCCAAGTTTTACCAATTAATGGGCAGCGGATTGCAGAGTTTAAACCCCAATGCGTATATAGTAATCAATTCTGTTCATAAAAACGAAGGCTTTGTTCAAACTCAGGTAGTTGTTGGTAAGAATCAAGTTATTGGCAAGGTTGCAAACCTTTTCGGATTTAAACTTATTGGCAAAAAATACCCTTTCAACGAAAGTATCTTAGAGCTAAGTAGCGGTAAAGTTGTGCAGTTCAAAGGTGGTATATCCGAGCTAACCTTTGGGCAGGTTTCAAAAAGCATTGGTGCTAGCGTAGAGAAAATGTTTAGTATCAACAAGATTTATGGCGTTGCTATTATGTCAAATGATCGCATTGTTGCCAATGTGACCTTAGTATTTACAAAAAATGATGATATTCAGAATTTGGGTATAATTGAAGCCTTCGTAAGACAGGCATCCATTGCTTACAATAGAATTGTTGCTGAGGAAAACCTGCGCCTGAGCGAGGAGCGCTTCAAGCTTAGCATGGAGGCTACCAAAGATGGGCTGTGGTACTGGAACGTAAAAGAAAAACAGGCATACTACAGCCCTGCCTATTACACCATGCTGGGCTACCAGGTAGGTGGGTTCTCAACATCCAGTGCCGAATGGAAACGCTTGGTTCACCCCGATGACTTGGCAAGAGTTTCAGCAGAGCATACTAAGTGCGTAAATGGAGACGCTGATGTTTTTGATATCGAATT
>CAZTFJ010000378.1:0-1358 GCA_964612255.1 uncultured Rikenellaceae bacterium
CCAAACCAGTCCGCTTGCGCTTACCGCGCTACCCCCACCATTGGAAATATTGCCCCCAGATGTAGCAGTGCGGCTAGTTATGGCCGTTACCGGATTGGTACTAATAACAGGCAGCAAGGTTTGTCCCCCATCGGAAATTGTCCAGCTGTAAGTGCCAGTTAGCTCGTCCCTTGCAGTTGTAGGATTGCCCGGCGAGTACTTGCTGTTGCCACCGTGGAAACTTACGCCACTAGTAAGGCTGGGTAGGCTGGCCCAACCCTCAAGCAGGCTATTGTAGTTCTCTGTTGATAGGGTAACACCAGAGAACATCTGATCCATATTCCCAACAAGGCTTACATTCCAGCTTCCTAAATCCTGATTAAAGGATGTAGCGTTCAGAAACATATACTCCATATCCGTTACCTTGCTAACATCCCAGGCCATATACTCATTGGGTTGCCCCTGATTAATAACCTTGGTGTTTATGTCTTGATTAAAAGATGATGCTTCGTAGAACATTCGACCCATATTGGTTACATTGCTTACGTTCCAACTACCAATATTCTGATTGAATGCTGTAGCTGCACTAAACATAAGGTACATATCTTCTACGTTACTAACATCCCAGCTGCCAATATCCTGATTGAATGAGATTGCCTCGCAAAACATCCGAGCCATAGTGGTTACGCTGCTTACGTCCCAATCTCCAATATCCTGATTGAAATTATCTGCTTGATAAAACATGAGGGACATATCGGTAACCTTACTAACATTCCAACCGCCTATATCCATATCGAACGATTCGGCATTCCAAAACATATACTGCATTGTAGTAACCTTAGAAACATTCCAACCACCTATATTTTGATTGAAAGCCTCGGCACCCCAGAACATTCCCCCCATATTTGTAACACTACTCACATCCCATCCGCCAATATCCTGATTAAACAGGATTGCTCCATTAAACATATTGTTCATATTTGAAACCTTGGAAACATTCCAACCACCAATATTTTGATTAAATGATGAGGCACTGTAGAACATAGAGCCCATACCTGTAACGCTTATTAGATTCCATCCGCCAATATCCTGATTAAACGATGAGGCATTCTTGAACATACTAGTCATATTCCTCACACTACTTACATCCCATCCACTTATATCCTGATTAAATGATGACGCATTATCAAACATATACTGCATATCATAAACAGAGCTCACGTCCCAATCGCCAATATATTGGTTAAAAAGAGTGGCTCCCCTAAAAAGAGAAGACATGGAGACTACCCGGCTTACATCCCAACCGCCAATATCGAAATTGAAATTTGAGGCACCATTTAACATTACATCCAAATACCATACTGTAGGAGGTAGTATGA
>CAZTFJ010000378.1:1368-1635 GCA_964612255.1 uncultured Rikenellaceae bacterium
CCACTAAATTGGTTGCATTAAAAAAAGCCCCGTTGAGTGAGTTCAGCCCTAAGTCACCAAAACTGGTTACCCTAACTAGCTTATCGATATTGGGGGTTACGGTGTAACCATTACCAAACCGCGTTAAGGAACCTGTAATGGTTACGGTATATTCACCATCGGTGTTATACTCGTGGTTAACAAGCCCTTCTGTGGTAACGGTTTCCTCAATCTCATCGCCCCAGTTTACTGTAACATCAACAGTGCCGTAAAGAGGGAGGGTTATGG
>CAZTFJ010000378.1:1670-2300 GCA_964612255.1 uncultured Rikenellaceae bacterium
AGCAGTTCTTGTGCTTCTTCTTGAGTGTAATCACAATTAGGATAAATAATTTTTTCATTGCGGTTGATTTTAGGTTAATAGCAAAAGGCGCTGAAAGGCTAACTAATGGGTCGGTACAATCTGCAAGTATTTTACTTGGGTAGGTATAGTGTTCTTTATACCGTTCTTTGGTAAAAAGAGAATAAGAACATAACCCATCGGCTTACAAAAACAAAAGAGGTGTGCTTGTTGAAGCAGGTTGTGATTGATAAACAAAAAAGCTTTGAAAAAAGGCAGAAAGAAAAAAATGAAAGCTGGTTTAAAGCAAGTTACAATATGACGTAGTTATACCCAAATTTTTTGGGTAATAAATTACTTAATGTTAAAAACTTTTTTTCTTTGCGCTGTGGATATTGCGGTACAGATAATTTCTGTTTTAAAGTATTGAACTATTAACCCTTAGGTTTTTACACCTACCCTATAATTCTATCAATTGCCTGTAATCCTTTTATGGGTGGCAAATAGCTGAAATTATCAGATACTCTCACTCATATCATTTCTACAAGCTTTTTGTACTACGATACAAGAGGGTGCGGGCATTAAATTTTACCGGATATATCTTAGAGATTTAACCTGTTTTTTTCAGTGCTG
>CAZTFJ010000378.1:2310-3280 GCA_964612255.1 uncultured Rikenellaceae bacterium
GCATCCCGCTCATTTCCTCGGCAATGGTTATGGAATTAGGGTTCACTTGCTTAATTAGCTTATTGGCAAGCAAAAAATACGTGATCGCATCTTCGTCCTGGGTACCATCAAAATAAAAAGAATAGACATTAGGTATAAAAACCCAATGAGATAGTAAATTAGGTAAACTCTTGAAGAACCTTGAGCCAGCATAACTTGAGCAGTTAGCACTGCGCCGATACTGTTTAGAAAAAGTATCACTATCATCATACTTTTGCTAAACTTTTTGTACAGAATAAAACCTGCTAAACTTATAAGTACAAGTATTGATAGGATAATTCCAGCTCCAAACATACCATCCTCAAAGCAGCTAGGAATAATAGTAAAAAATGATGCCACGAAAATAATAAGAGAAAATCGTTCAAGTTTATTTGCCTTTTCGGTTTGCTTAAGGCTGGGCTCAAAAAAAATAAAGTTGTCGACAATACCGTCAAACTCGTATGGCCTAAAGTGGGATTTTACACCCAAATTCTTTGTAAAAACAACAATAAGCATAAGGTTTACCAACATAGCCGCCCAAAGGAATATGTAAAAAGTGGCATTATCGGCAAAACCAAAATATTCGCCATTAGGATTCTGCACAAGAAAGAGAAAAGCATCGTGAATGTAATGATATACAATACCCGCTATTAATGCTCTTGTGCGCAATGCCACAAAAGAAAAAGTAATACCAATTATGAACACAGAAACAACCTCGAAAAGGGCTTCTGGCGTAAACCCAGTTATATGACACAACGCAAAAATGGCCGTTTGTATCCAAAATGCTTTACCTATGCTCCTGTAATGGCGAATTAGGATAATCATTAGCACACCACGAAACATTATCTCCTCCCAAATACCAGGAGTTAAGGAGAAAACAAAATGTCCTAGCGAGAGATTACTCCAGCTAAACTCAAATTTACCCGTGAAATACGAGCCAATAAACATCCCA
>CAZTFJ010000379.1:0-233 GCA_964612255.1 uncultured Rikenellaceae bacterium
AAGTCAGGTAGGTGTTGAATATACAAAAATCTATGGTCTATGTTTGCGTCTTTGTGCTTTAGCGTTTAAAACCAAGAGCCGCTAACTATTTCTTAAACCACAAACCCAATCAAAGTAATATCGTCGGTTTGTATTCCGTTGCCTTGCCATTTGGCTAGTTCAGTATTAATTGCCTCCTTTTGCGCTATTAGGGTAAGGTGTGCTGTGTTTCTTAGCAACTCTTCGAACCTCTT
>CAZTFJ010000379.1:270-3263 GCA_964612255.1 uncultured Rikenellaceae bacterium
GTTGGGATAAATATTCTATCGCCTGGTTTTACCTTCACTTCATGATTTGTGACATTGGGGTTAAACCACGGTGAGCCAACAGGTTTTGCCCCCGACTTGTATTTCTTTAGCATAACTCTATCGCTCTCTCTGGTAAGCAAATATAATGGTAAACCGGTGCCTGCATAGCATACCGTTCCATTATTTCTATTTACTTGGCAGATGGCAATATCCATTCCAGAGGTAAAGGTTGCCCCTTTTTTATCGAGTTTTAGGGTGTTGGTGAAATGCAGATGTATCTCTTTTAAGATCTCTTGTGGTGTTCTATTTACAGGGTTCTTATGGGCTTCGGCAACAAAGGTTAGCCCCATCATACTCATAAACCCTCCGTGTACCCCATGCCCTGTGCAATCGGCAACAACTAGGGCAAATTGTTCAAAATTTCCGTTTACCCCGTAAAAATCGCCAATCACAATGTCTTTTGGTTTAAAAATAAGGAAATGGGAGCCCAGAATGCTCTCCATTTCATTACTTGTTGGCATAAGTGCCGACTGAAGTGACTGGGCATACTCAATGCTATCGGTTAGGTGGAGGTTAACACGTTTTATATGATTTGCCTGCTCTTCAATTAAGTCGCGTTGGCTTTTTAACTCTGCATTCTTGGTAGATATTTGGTTTGTTCGTTCTGTTACAATACTTTCAAGTTTAATATTCTCAAATTTAAGCCACCTTTCTCTATATGAGATAACTGCGTAAACAAATGCAGTAGATGTGGTTATAGCCAACAGAATAAACCACCAGCTAAAATAAAAGGGGGGTAGCACCTTAACACTCAATTCTGTTGGGTTACTACTCCAAATACCATTGGCATTAGTGCAAAACACTCTAAAAGTATATTCTCCGCGAGGTAAGTTGGAATATCGAATATGCTTAGTTGTGTAGTTAGCATAAATCAAAGAATCGTCAAAACCATCAAGAATATAGGCATATCTAATATTTTCTGGCGACAGATAATCAAAGGCAGCATAACCAATATCTAGGGTTTTATGTGAAGCTTTTAGAACAATACTTTTTTTCCATTGTGGATGGTGTTCAATCGTTTTGCCATCTATAGCAAAATGGGTAATATGTAATGGAATGGCTGATGTATCGAGAGTTACTTTACTGGGGTCAAAAATTACAACACCCCCATAGCCGCCAGCCGCTAAGCGGTTTTCACCCAAGCTAACAATACTGTAAATGGGTTCGTCGGGAACACCCTCGGAGGGGTTGTAGTTATTAATTGCTTTTGTATTAGGATTATAGCTCGAAAGGCCTCTGTCTGTTCCTAGCCAAATAATTCCGTTGCTATCTTCCTTTACCGATTCTATTCTATTTGATATTAGCCCATCTTCCTTACTAATCAGCCTAAAGCTATTGTTGCGGCCTTGCATTATGGCTAGCCCCATGCTGGTGCCAACCAGAATTTCACCCTTTGCTGTTTCGGTTATCATGGTGGCATCGGTGGGAGGAAACGACTTTTTATCGTAGGGTTTGTGGGGGTAGTGCTTTACTGTTCCTTCGATAATATCAATTCTATCAATCCCAACCGGTTTGGTGCTACATACCCAAAGGTAGCCCTGGCTATCCTCAAAAATTTTCCCAATTAAGCTTGAGAGTAGGGCTGTTGAGGAATTTTCATATTGGGTATAAAACTTTTGGGTATGCTTACAATATCTTGAAATATGAGTGCTTGTAGAGAGCCATACGTCGCCCTTTGCATCGGTTGCTAAAGCATAAACCGTGTTGGAGGGCAACCCGTGTTCCAGATGTGGTTCGGGTTTTATCTCAGTTATTTCAGATGTATTGAGGTTCAAAAGAAAAAGCCCATTATTTGTTGCAACCCATAGGTTATTCAAACTCTCGGGTGTTGCCGCAAAAACATTGGAGGTTTCAAAATAGGTTTTAGTTTGCAGGGTTTTATTATCAACCTCAATCAACCCATTGGTTGAAGCAAAATAGCTTTTTCCATTGGTGCGAAATGCTCTTTTTGTGCTGGTCTCAACTAAAATGCTGTCTGGGCTCCATCCTCCTTTTTCATTGTTTTTTTCGATATTAACAATGGCCTTGTCGGTGCCAATAACAATTGTGGTTGCTGAGGTTTGAACCAAGCATGTTGCTCCTTTTATGATAGGGTTGTCAATTATCAGCGATGTGGAACCCCCTAAAAAGTCCCACTGGTATAATTTCCCCATTGCGGTGGATAAGTATACAAGCGAGTCGCCAATAATATTAGTAACCTCTTCAGTAGTAACTTTGCTGGGGTATTCTATTTCACGGGTTTTGGGGTTTATCTTCACCAATCTACCATTCGACATTAACCCTAAATAATAGTTTTGCTTAAGCAAGGTCTTTGTTAAAGCAGTATATCGGTTGGCATCGATAATTACAGAATTTTTTTTAGGAATACCAACGTTAATATTTGAGCTAGTTTCTGAATTAATTATCGTTAGCGAGTCGCCTGTTAGTATGTTAATAAACCTATCTGGGTAAAAAGACACCCAGCCTTTTCCATTAGCATCAATGGGGTAGGTTGGATCGTAGCCAAAGGATGGACCTAAGCCTACCTGGTGAAATGCTCGTCCTTTAAAATCGCCCTCTTTTAAATTAAGGGGCATTACTCCCCAGCCCCCCCAGCTACCAACCCATACTGAACCATTGGAGTGCTTAAGTATTTGCCCATACCAGAAATACTTATCGATCGTGCTAAAGCGTTTAAACCGGTTTTCCTCTGTAAAGAATTGATTAGCTGCACCCCCACGTCCATTCCATAGCGATAGGAGTAAACTCTTATCGTTGTATCGTGCAATTGAAGTGATGTTATTTGACCCAATGCTGTCGAGGTTGGTATGGTGGCTGTATGTTCTAAAGGTATTGGCTTGTAGGTTGTACTTAACAAGGCCTTTGTTTTCTGTGCCAATCCATAGCGTGCTTTAGGAATCGGCAAACAGAGCCCTTACCTTATTACTGGCAAG
>CAZTFJ010000380.1:0-3242 GCA_964612255.1 uncultured Rikenellaceae bacterium
AAAGCATTATTGCCTCAAATTATCCGTTGCATAAGCTTTCCGTTCTAGTAGGCTCCGATTGCTTAACCGATAAGACCAACCAGATTTTAGAGCAATTGTCGCAAAAATACTTGCAGCTAACAGTTCTTAGGTTTGAGAAAAGACAGGGCAAAGTTTCTGTAATTAATCAGCTGGTTAATAGGGTAGAATCGCCCATAATAATTTCTACCGATGCCAATGTGATGTTTAGTAATAATACCATATATCAACTTGTTAAATATTTTAAGGATCAAGCGGTTGGGTTAGTCGATTCGCGGATGAAGAATAGCCGAATTAGCAAAACTGGCATCTCAATACCAGAGAGTACCTATATCACCCATGAGGTTATGATTAAGCATCGCGAGGGGCTTTTGTGGGGATCAATGATTGGCCCCTTTGGTGGATGTTATGCTATTCGTAGGGAGTTGTTCTGTGCCCCACCAGTGAATACTGTTGTTGACGATTTTTATATCAGCATGAAAGTGTTAGAGCAAAATCGTAAATGCATTAACAACTTGGATGCAATTGCAACCGAGGATGTTTCCAATAAACTTTCCGAAGAGTTTAGGCGCAAAGTGCGTATTGGGGTGGGCAATTTTCAGAATCTAAAACAATTTGCAAACCTACTATGGCCTCCCTTTAAGCCGGTGGCCTTTGCTTTTCTATCGCATAAGATAATTAGGTGGTTTGGACCTTTTATAATACTTACAGCCATAGCTAGCCTTACTTTTTTATCGATTAATAGTGCAGGTTTTAGCATCTTACTTTATCTTTTAATAGGCTTGTTGCTAGTACCAGCTGTTGATATTGTTCTTAATAGTTTTAAAATTAATATATCTCCAATTCGTTTTGTAACTCATTTTTTTAGTATGAACTTAGCCCTTTTTTTGGGGCTTATTAAATATTTGAAAGGAGTAAATAGCAATGTTTGGCAACCAACCCAACGAAATCAGTAAGTTAAATACCATTGATGAGGCAATTGCCGATATCAAGGCGGGGAAAATCATTATTGTTGTTGATGATGAGGACCGTGAGAATGAAGGCGATTTTATAGCAGCAGCCGAGCTTATAACGCCCGAAATTGTAAATTTTATGGCAAAGCATGGCCGTGGGCTTATATGTGCACCCCTTTCTGAGGAGCGATGCAAGGAGCTTGACCTAGAACTTATGGTAGGTACAAATACCGCATTGCACCAAACACCTTTCACCGTTTCGGTCGATCTTTTAGGACAGGGTTGTACCACTGGGATTTCTGCTTCCGATAGGGCCAAAACCCTTAAATCGCTGGTCGATCCCAATACTAAACCCGAAGATTTAGCTCGTCCGGGGCATATTTTCCCGCTTAAGGCAAGAGAAAAGGGCGTTTTGCGCAGAGCAGGACATACCGAGGCTGTTGTCGATTTAACCCGTTTGGCTGGCTTAAATCCGGGAGGAGTGCTTGTAGAAATTATGATCGACGATGGCACCATGGCTCGTTTACCCCAGCTGCTCGAGATTGCCAAAAAATTTGACCTGAAAATTATTTCAATTCAAGATCTTATTGCATATCGCTTAAAGCAAGAGAGTTTGGTTGAAAAGGGCAAAAGGGTAAAACTACCTACCGACCACGGAATGTTCGAGGCTGTTGCATTTAGGCAAAAATATCAGAATATTGAGCATATTGCCCTTGTTAAGGGCACTTGGGAACCCGATGAGCCTATCCTGGTTAGGATGCACTCTTCATGTGTAACTGGCGATATTTTTCACTCTCAGCGCTGTGATTGTGGAAGCCAGCTGCAACGTGCAATGGAGATGATCGATAAGGAAGGGAAAGGTGTGTTGGTATATCTTAACCAAGAGGGTAGGGGCATTGGTCTGTTCAATAAAATTCATGCATACAAGTTGCAAGAGGAAGGCCTTGATACCGTTGAGGCCAACGAAGAGCTTGGCTACTTGCCCGATGAGCGCGACTATGGTGTAGGCGCCAGCATTCTTCGAGAGCTGGGTGTGGGCAAAATGCGCCTTATGTCTAACAATCCTGTTAAGCGCAAAGGGCTTGAGGGGTATGGGCTAGAAGTGGTAGAGAATGTGCCGCTTGAAATACCCCCGCTTAAAGATAACGAGTTCTACTTACGCACCAAGCGCGATAAAATGGGGCATCATCTTATCCTATTGCCACCTTTTAAACCCGAAAATAAAAACAAATAGTTAAAGTATGGCAAGCGCTAAGCAGCTTAGAATTGTTTATATGGGGACGCCCGATTTTGCAGTGGAGCCGTTAAGGCTCCTCCTGCAAAATGGATATAACGTGGTAGGGGTAGTTACTGTGCCCGATAAGCCTGCCGGAAGAGGGCAGAAAATTCATCAATCGGCTGTAAAACAATTTGCTCAAACCAATAACCTTACCGTACTGCAGCCTGCTAAGTTGAGAGATAATGAGTTTGTTGATCAGCTAGAGCAGCTAAAACCCGACTTGGCTATTGTAGTAGCTTTTAGAATGCTTCCTGAGGTGGTTTGGCGTTTACCCAGGTTAGGAACGTTTAACCTGCACGCCTCGTTATTGCCCGATTACCGGGGCGCAGCACCCATAAATTGGGCGGTAATAAATGGCGATAAGGTTACTGGTGTTACAACCTTTTTTATCGATAAGGAAATTGATACAGGGAATGTATTGCTTCAGAAGGAGGTGCCCATTGTCAACAACGAAACAGCAGGAGAACTTCATGATAGGCTTATGGTGGTAGGCGCTAAGTTGGTTCTAGATACCGTAAATGCTATTGCTACTGCACAGGTAAAACCTATACCTCAGCATAATTTGGTAGGTTCACACAAAATGCCACGGCCTGCCCCAAAGCTGTTTAAAGATACAACTCGAATTAGCTGGATGCAGCCAGCAGAAAAGGTTCACAATTTTATCCTAGGGCTAAGCCCATATCCTGCCGCCTGGTGCGAGATGGCTGATTCTGATGGGAACACAATCCCTGTTAAGATTTTTAGAACAGAACTATGCAGCACCCAAAAACAAGCAGAGGTTGGGCATATCTTTAGCGATGGCAAAACTTACATCGAGGTTGGTTGTGGCGAAGGAACCATTAAAGTGCTTGAACTTCAGCTGGCTGGTAAGCGCAAGCTATCAACCCAAGATTTCCTGAAAGGATTTAGAGAAATTGCAAACTATTCGTTTAAGTAGTTCAAATCTCATTAATCCCTAGGCCTTCTCCCTCTTAGGTAAATTTTTTCTCCTG
>CAZTFJ010000381.1:0-3196 GCA_964612255.1 uncultured Rikenellaceae bacterium
GCCTGCCCGACTACCGTGGTCAGGCGGGCCGGCAAAGGCAGGGTCAATCAACCATTCACTCCCTCACTCCTCCTCATACCAACTCTTGTACATCAGATACCCCTTGGCAATGCGCTGGTTTATCTGCATCGATTGTTCCACGTCCATCTTCTTAACAAACTTGGCTGGCACGCCGGCGTAAATACAGCCGGGCTCAATTTGCGTGTTGGCCAGCACAAGGGCGTTGGCCGCCACAATGGCACCTTGGCCCACCACGGCATCGTCGAGCACGGTAGCACCAATGCCTATTAGCGCACCCGACTTAACCGTTGCGCCATGCACAGTTACATTATGACCAATAATTGCGTCGTCCTCGAGCGTAACCACCGATTTTTGGTAGGTAGTGTGCAGCACGGCATTATCCTGCACGCTTACCCGGTTTCCAATGCGTATGGGGTTTACATCGCCCCTAAGCACCGCGCCATACCATATGCTGCAATCGTCGCCTATCTCAACATCACCAATAATAACAGCCGTTTCGGCAATAAAACAGTTCTCTCCAATCTTTGGGGTTTTTCCGCGTAATGATTTTATTACTGCCATGTCATAAACAATGAATGATTTATATCAACAACAAAGATATGGTATGTTTTGATTAACGGTAAATGAAAAATCACGTATTCTCAATACCACCTTACACTCAATTAATTAGGAAAACACACTCCGAAAACGATTTAAACCTGAGAAAAATCATGTTATAAAACAACCAAAAAAAATCAATCATACGTTTTTCCTTTCATAAAATAGCTAATTTTGCATTATAATTTTCAAGCAGGGGGTTTTATTGAAAAGCCTGAAAACAAATTAATATGCATATAGAATGGATGCCCATTTTATATGCATTTGCGTTTTTGGGTTTACCCCCAATGAGAAACATAAAATTTTAAACCATTATGGACAAACAAAAGCAAGTACTTGAAGTTGACGAGGTATCGATACGATTCTCGGGCGATTCAGGTGACGGAATGCAGCTTACCGGAACTCTCTTTTCCGATGCCTCGGCCCTATTTGGCAATGGCGTAAGCACATTCCCCGATTACCCATCGGAAATTCGCGCCCCTCAAGGAACCATTGGCGGGGTTTCTGGATTTCAACTACAAATTGGAAGCAATAAGGTTTACACCCCAGGCGACTACTGCGACGTGCTTGTGGCCATGAACCCTGCCGCGCTTAAAGCCAACGCAAAATGGTTAAAGCCAGGGGCAACCGTTATTGCCGATAGCGATACTTTTAACGAAAAAGGGCTACAACGAGCTAAGTACAAAACCAACGACCCAATAGCTGAGCTTAAGCTTGAAGATTATAACGTAGTATTTGCCCCCATCACATCTCTCACCAAAGAGAGCCTAAAAGATGCTGAACTAGACAACAAGAGCATCCTTCGTAGTAAAAATATGTTCGCATTGGGGATGGTGTACTACATGTTTGACAGGCCGCTTAAGTTCACTGAGCATTTTTACGAGGTGAAATTTAAAAACCGCCCTCGTATTGTTGAGGCCAACAAAAAGGTGCTTCGCGATGGGTACAACTACGCTGCAAATATCCACGCAATTCCAAATACATACAAAATTCCCACTTCCGATTCAATACCAAAAGGAACTTATCGGAACATCAACGGCAACACAGCAACTGCTTGGGGACTTATTGCTGCTGCCGAAAAAGCAAAACTTCCGCTTTTCTGCGGTTCGTATCCCATTACCCCAGCCACCGATATTCTAATTGAGCTGGCTAAACGTAAAGACCTGGGCGTAAAAACCCTACAGGCCGAAGACGAAATAGCAGGTATTTGTACTGCAATTGGAGCCTCATTTGCTGGGAATTTTGCCGTTACAACAACATCTGGCCCTGGCCTCTCGCTAAAATCTGAAGCCATTGGTCTTGCCGTAATGACCGAACTACCCCTGGTTATTGTTAACGTGCAACGTGGCGGCCCCTCAACTGGTTTACCTACAAAAACCGAACAGAGCGACCTTTTTCAAGCGCTTTACGGACGTAATGGCGAGTGTCCGCTAGTTGTTATTGCTGCCAGTACCCCAAGCAACTGTTTCGAATGGGCTTTTAAAGCATCAAAAATATCGATGGAGCATATGACTCCTGTAATCTTGCTAACCGATGGTTACATTGCCAACGGTTCAGAACCATGGAAAATTCCTAGCATGAAGGATTACCCCGAGATTCATCCTCCACTTGTTCCCGATGGCACAGAAAATTACCTTCCATACGAGCGAAATCCCCAAACTTTAGCTCGCCGCTGGGCAGTTCCTGGCCAAAAAGATCTTGAGCATCGTTTAGGTGGCCTAGAGAAAGACTACCTCAAGGGATCGGTTTCGCACGACCCATTAAATCACCAAAAAATGGTTGATGTTAGGGCTGCTAAAGTTGAGAAGGTAAAAGAGTTTATTCCTGAGCAAGAAGTGATTGGCAATCAGGAAGGCGACCTGTTGGTGGTTAGCTGGGGTGGTACCTACGGGCATACCCTATCGGCAGTGCAAGAGCTGCAAAGCGAAGGTAAAAGCATATCGCTTTGCCACATAAACTACATAAATCCGTTGCCAAGTAATATCAGCAAAATCTTTAAAAACTTTAAAAAGATTGTTGTGTGTGAACTAAACCTTGGCCAAATGGCTGACTACCTTAGAATGAAACACAATGACTTTAAGTATCTACAGTTCAATAAGGTGCAAGGCCTGCCATTTACTGTGGCTGAGCTGAAAGATAATTTTAACCAAATACTGGAGGGCAAGTAACCATGAGCAAACACAATTATACTCCACAAGATTTTAAAAGCGATCAGGAAGTAAGATGGTGCCCTGGATGTGGCGACCATGCTATAATGAATGCTATTCAACGAGCACTCCCTGAACTTGGGGTTAAAAAAGAAGATTTTGCCTTCATCTCGGGAATTGGCTGTTCTTCACGTTTCCCTTACTATATGGATACTTATGGTTTTCATAGTATTCATGGACGTGCTTCGGCAATTGCTTCGGGAACTAAGGTTGCCAATCCTAATTTAAGTGTTTGGCAAATTACCGGTGATGGCGATTCAATGGCTATTGGCGGAAATCACTTCATTCATGCAATTCGTCGAAATATTGATATCAACCTGATTTTATTTAATAATGAAATTTACGGTTTAACAAAAGGGCACTACTCACCA
>CAZTFJ010000382.1:0-3163 GCA_964612255.1 uncultured Rikenellaceae bacterium
ACAATGCCGGCCCATCAGATTTACCATCTTTTACTAAATTAAGCCAATTGGCAAAAGCCTTTCTCTCATCAACCTGAATACCCTTAAGTATTAGAGCAAGCGAGGGGTTTTCAGAATCCGATTTCTTAATATCAAGCATTATGAAAATGCTATTGGACCACACATTTTTTGTTGAATCTGGATGTTCTTCCCAAATACCAATTGGTAAGCTGCAGAAATCGGAGTCGATAGAAATACCTTGAGGAAATAGATTAGTATAATTACTAGTGAATGACATTTTGCCCTGGTTCATTACTCAATCTTTTAGGGTATTATTATAGGTTTGTTAGGTAAACTACTTAAACCATTCGTTTAATAATCTCACTAATTTAAAAAAAAATCAAACGTACACTTAAATTTCTCGTCATTAATCTATTTTTTGGGCAACAAAAATAAAATGTTAAAAACTTCTGCATAAATGTTGAATTCTTTACGGCAAAAAGCAGCGACATATTATTGACTATTGGTTTATTTTGCAAACAATAACCAGACTAACAAGCCAATGCTTAAACGCCCAGGTTTTAATAACGATAAGTTAAAAAGGGTTCATAGAAAGGAAGTGCTATTCAACACATCTGAACTAGAGGCCATAAACATATACTGCAAGCGGTACCGAATTAAGAACCGTTCAAAATTTTTGCGCGAGGCTGTTATTTCAAAAGTACTACAGCAATTCGAAAAAGATCACCCTAAACTTTTTTAACAAAAAATCCTGTGAACAAAATAGCCACAGGATTTTTTCATTTACAAAGAGGTACTACTATTCGAAGACCTTTGATAGAACCTGAATATTTTGCTCGTTAAAAACATCTTTTCCTGCTGGAGTATATAAATACTCTATTTTTTGAGCATATTTTTTCTCAACCTTTCCTCTTACTACCTTCATAGTGCTATTAACCAGTCCATTCTGCTCAGTAAACGATTCGTCGAGCACCCCAAAGGTTGCAGGTAGCCAACGGTCGGGGAATTCACCCTCGAACTCGCCACCGGTTTTAAACATGGCAATATCGCGTTGAATAAGTTCAACCCCTTTTCGGTGTGCTTCTGGAGAAGATAAGTCACTTACCTCCTGAGCAACCGCTTTCTTAAGCTGCTCCTTTGCAGGAACAATAAGGGCAACCGTGTAGGCATTCTGATTATTGTACAGAATCATTTGTTCAATTAGCTTCGACTGCTGAATCAATGTTTCCTCAATACCCTCGGGGCTATACTTCTCGCCATCGTTACCAATTAGCAGGCTTTTAAACCGTCCTAATACATATAGGAATCCATCCTTATCCATATACCCCATATCGCCAGTGTAAAGCCAGCCATCTCTTACAGTTTCAGCGCTAGCCTTCTCGTTTTTCCAGTAGCCCTTCATCACATTTTCGCCCTTAATAACAATCTCGCCCTTTTGGCCTAAGGGCAACTCATTGCCGTTATCGTCGCAAATTTTCAGTTCCATTGGTTTAACCAAATATCCCGATGACCCCAATTTATGCTTACGTAACGAGTTAGAGCTAATAATTGGTGTAGCCTCCGATAAACCATAACCTTGCATCATTGGCATTCCCACTGCATAAAAAAACCGCTGTAGATCAATATCAAGTAGTGCACCTCCGCCAATAAAAAACTTTAGCTCACCTCCAAAACCCTCGCGAACCTTCTTAAAAAGAATTTTGTCGAAAAGCCAAAGAAGAGGTTTGTAAATAAAAGTTCCTCCTCTGCCCTTATTATACCCCTCTTTATTGTATGCATATGAGAGAGACATGGCAAAACGGAATAAGCCCTCTATTGTTTTTCCTTTAGCTTTAATGTTCGACTCAATATTCTTTTTAAAGTTTTTGGCCAATGCAGGTACGCTTAGTAACAGGTTAGGCTTAATTTCCTTAATATTTGTAGGGATATTCTTTAGCGTTTCCATAGGGGTGCGCCCTTGCTGCACAGTTGCGAGGCTGGCACCACAAGCCATAAATGAATACAATCCAGCCACATGGGCAAAGCAGTGATCGAGAGGCAGAATGATTAGAGTTCTGTACCAAGTAGGAATATCCATTAAGGTTAGCGCCTGCTCAACATTAGCTGTATAATTTCGATGCGAGAGAATAACCCCTTTAGGATCGGCCGTTGTACCCGATGTGTAGCTTATGGTTGCGTAATGATCGAGGTCGATAAGCTTACGCGCATCTTGTAAAGCATTAGGATGCTCTGCGAGATATTTATCGCCCAATGCAATAATGTCGGAAATATGCACTCCATTTTCACCATACGACTCAACCTCATCCAAATAGATTATTTTTTTAACCAGCGGAAGTTTATCCCTAATGCCATCTATTTTTGAAGCTTGGCTACCCGATACAAATATCACAGATGTTTCTGAATGCTCGAGCCTAAAATACAAAGCGTGACCTTCCAATTTAATAGACAAAGGCACATTGATAGCCCCTGTGTACAAAATAGCCAATTCACTAATAACCCACATATTCCGCCCCTCCGACAATAGAGCTACAGTATCGTTATTCTTTACACCCAAGCCTAGCAAACCTGCGGCAAGCCTATACACCTCTTTTCGTGTATCTTGATATGATGTAGATTGAAAAGCATTGGCTTTCTTTTCCCACAGGTAGGGATTCGATGCGTATTTTTCAACGCTTTGCTCAAAAAGATCAATTATTGTTGTCATTCTTTTCAGAATTAATTAATAAGCAAACAGCTACAGTGCAAACAACTGTTTGAAAAACAGTTAACACCACCAACAAATCTACAAAAAAGCGGTAAACTGCAACAAAAATTAGAAAAAATATTGCTTGTAATTACCTTTGTTGCCTTACAACAAATATATGGATAGCATAAAAACAGAACTCGCAGCATGCCGCATTTGCCCCAGGGAGTGTGGGGTAAATCGCTTGGCAGGTGAATTAGGCTATTGCAAAACTGGTGCAGAGCCGTTGGTTGCCAGCATAACCCTTCATCGAGGAGAAGAACCAGTTTTATCGGGCAACCGAGGAGTATGCAACGTTTTCTTCTCTCATTGCAACTTACGCTGCGATTTTTGTCAGAATTACCAAATTAGCAGAAATGCTAGCAATGATAGTGATTGGATAACAGACTACAACGAAATAAACCTAAAGATTAGGGAAAT
>CAZTFJ010000383.1:0-3154 GCA_964612255.1 uncultured Rikenellaceae bacterium
TATTTAGTAGCTTTCTTCTTGTTGGCAACGGTTTTCTTCCTTCCCTTACGGGTTCTTGCGTTGTTCTTGGTGCTTTGACCTCTAACAGGCAAACCAATACGGTGGCGAATACCGCGGTAGCATCCAATATCCATTAACCGTTTAATGTTAAGCTGAACCATAGAGCGCAGCTCACCCTCCACCTTATACTTCTCGTTGAGTATTGCGCGGATACTGTTAATATTCTCGTCGTTCCAATCCTTTACCTGAATGTTAGCATCTACACCAGCATCGGCTAGGATTTGGCGCGCGCTACTTCTCCCAATACCATAGATATAGGTAAGCGCTACTTCGCCTCGCTTGTTTTTGGGTAAATCAACACCTACTATACGTGCCATATTTTCTCCTTAAAAAAATTAGGGTACAAAGTTAATAAATTATCCTTGGCGTTGTTTAAACTTCGGATTTTTTTTGTTAATCACGTACAAACGCCCTTTACGCTTTACGATTTTACAATCGTCACTGCGTTTTTTTACTGAAGCTCTTACTTTCATCGCAACTACTTATTATCAGTTAATTACTTATAACGGAATGTTATTCTTCCCTTTGTTAAGTCGTAAGGTGACATTTCAACCTTCACCTTATCGCCTGGTAAAATCTTGATGTAGTGCATACGCATCTTGCCCGAGATATGGGCGGTAATTACGTGTCCATTATCAAGTTCTACCCTAAACATTGCGTTGGAAAGGGCCTCTATAATTGTTCCGTCTTTCTCTATGGCAGGTTGTTTGGCCATAATTAAATTCTGTTTATTATAACTTGTAAAGTTCTTCAATGTACTTAAAAGTAGATAGCACTTGCGGCTTATCCTTTCGAATTACCACGGTTAGCTCAAAGTGCGCCGATGGCTTATGATCGTATGTCCTAATAGTCCATCCATCATCTTCCTGGTAAACATTCTTTGTACCAATATTTATCATTGGTTCAATGCAAATTACCATACCATCTACTAGCTTAGCACCTCTGCCCTTGCTACCATAATTGGGGACTTCTGGTTTTTCATGCATTTCACGGCCTAAGCCATGACCTACCAGTTCTCGAACTACGGAAAAACCATAACTCTCAGCATGCTTTTGTACTGCGTTGGATATATCGCCAACCCGGTTACCATGCACGGCCTGCATTATACCTTGATACAAACTCTCTTGGGTAACTGTAAGCAGTTGCTTTACTTGCTCGCTTACCTCTCCTACTGCAAACGAGTAGGCCGAATCGCCATAAAAGCCTTTGTACTTAGTACCACAATCGACCGATACAATATCGCCCTCCTTAAGCACTTGCTTGCTAGACGGAATTCCGTGAACAACGGCATCGTTAACTGATGTACATAGGGTATTCGGAAAACCTCCATATCCTAAAAATCCAGGTTCCGCTCCATTATCACGTATAAACTCTTCGGCCACCTTATCGAGATCGAGAGTTGTAACTCCAGGTTTTATCCTTTTAGCCACCTCGGCCAGAGTCCTCGATACCAAATCGGCATTAATCCTCAACAGTTCTACTTCTTCTTCCGTCTTTGTAATAATCATTCTATAAAGAACGTTTACAATGGGTTCTACATCCCAGATTTACCTTTTATTCTACCGGTCTTCATCAAACCATCGTAGTGACGCATAAGCAAGTGGCTTTCAATTTGCTGAAGGGTGTCTAGCACAACACCTACAAGAATAAGTAGTGATGTTCCTCCAAAAAACTGAGCCATTTGGCTATTCACCCCAAGTATCATAGCAAATGCTGGTAATATCGCTATAAGCGCAAGGAAGATAGAGCCGGGCAAGGTTATCTTCGACATGATAGAGTCGAGGAATTCAACCGTTTTTCTACCGGGCTTAACGCCGGGTATAAAGCCTCCGTTCTTCTTCATATCCTCAGCCATCTGATTAGGGTTGATAGTAACGGCAGTATAAAAGTAAGTGAATGCAATGATTAGTAAAGCAAACGTGAAATTGTACCAAAAACCAGTAAAATCCGAAAATGCAGCCGCAATACCGGTTGTGGTTTCAGAATCAAAGCTTGCTAACATCATTGGTAGAAACATTAATGCTTGGGCAAAAATAATAGGCATCACCCCAGCAGAATTCACCTTAAGCGGGATGTACTGTCGAACACCACCATACTGCTTGTTGCCCACAATACGCTTGGCGTATTGTACTGGTATTTTCCTTGTGCCTTGAACCAGCAATATGGAAAACATAAATACAACAAACAGGATGATCATTTCCACCAAGAACATTACTAGTCCACCTGCCATCTCTTCTGAGCGCTGAAGGAATTCAGCCATTAGAGCGAAAGGAAGTCGAGCAATGATACCAACCATAATAATCAACGAAATACCGTTGCCTATCCCCTTGTCGGTAATCTTTTCACCTAGCCACATGATGAACATGGTTCCGGCAATAAGGATTATGGTGGACGAAATGGTGAAGTACACACCTTTTAATGCAAATGCTGAAGCGGGTAGCTGACTATGTAGGTTTGCCAAGTAGGTTGGCGCCTGAATAACCAAAATAATTACTGTTAACCAGCGAGTTATTTGATTTATTCTGCGTCTTCCACTCTCACCCTCACGCTGTAGTCGCTGAAAATAAGGAATAGCAATTCCTAGCAGCTGTACAACAATTGAGGCCGAGATGTAGGGCATGATCCCTAAGGCAAAAATAGAAGCATTGCTAAATGCTCCCCCTGAAAACATATCCAACAACCCCATTATCCCATCGGAAGTTTGGTTTTGCAAAGCTCCTAACTGCGAAGGGTCAATTCCTGGTAATACTACAAAACTACCCAATCGATAAATTACTAAAATACCCAAAGTATAGAGGATTCGATTTCTCAGATCCTCTATCTTAAAGATATTTTTTAATGTTTCGAAAAAAGATTTCATCAAGTTATAGTTTTACGGCTGTTCCTTGCACTGATTCAATTGCTTCAATGGCTTTCTTTGAAAAAGCGTGAGCTTTCACCTCAAGCTTAGAGGTAAGGGTGCCATTGCCTAAAATCTTAACTAGGTCTTTTTTAGCGATAAGACCAGCCTCGATTAAGGTTTGTACATCAATTGAAGTTATGTTGTGCTTGTCGGCCAGTGTTTGTAAAACATCGATATTGATTGCTTTATACT
>CAZTFJ010000384.1:0-3136 GCA_964612255.1 uncultured Rikenellaceae bacterium
CGTTCCGCTCGGTTAGCCAAAAAAAATCGCCCGATACATAATGCTTGGGTTTAAATAGAACGAATGATTCTTTAAAAATTCTGTCGAAATGCCTTTGCTTTGGGAAAAGTGCTTTTTGTAGAAACTGTGCATAGTTAAGGCTCTCCTCATAGCTAGATGAAAATGAAGAATCCATGGATTGCAATAATAATAAGGTGTAGAATGTGCTTTTTTAGGATACTGGGCGTTGTAATTTGCTTTAGGGTAAAAATAGTTTGGGTGAAGCGTTAACCTCACCCAAACTAATAAAAACAAAGTAAGCAGATTTATTCATCGTAATTTTTTTCCGATACAATATCGCCCTTCTCGTTGTAAATTTTCCAAACCCCCGATCGTTTTCCCTGGGTGTAATTCATATCGTAGCGCAGCGTGCCATTTTCATCCCAAATGTACCATTTGCCGTGCTTTTTACCATTGTTAAAGTGCGCCTCTGCAGTTTTTGTGCCTTGCTCATTGTATGTTTCCCAGCGGTTATCCTTTTCGCCCATCCGGTAGGTTCTAATCTCGTTAATTTGCCCGCTCTCAAAGTAGGTAATGTACTTGCCGTCAAGCAATCCGTCCTTTAGGTTAATCTCAATTTTTACCTGATTGTTGTCGTAACGCTCAACATACGAGCCAGTAAATGGTTTGTTTTCCTTGTTAATGTATATGCCTTGATCGTTTACCGTGATTTGCGAAAAGGTGCTCAGCCCTGTTAGCAAAAAAAAGGCTATTGTAAGTAGTTTTCTCATATCGTTGTATGTTAGTGTGCAGCTTATCCAAAAGCTGCTATGGTATTACGTAAAATTGTTTGTAAGGTTTTTTAGTGATGCTAAAACTTATGACTTAAACCAAGACCAAAACTAATGCCAGGGTTTAAACTACTATATAGCTCGGGCGCAGCTTTATACGACTTGAATACGCTCTGAACCTTCTGGTTTAGTATGTTCGATACTTTAAAATCGATACTAGTATTTTTTTCCTTGCCAAGTTTTTTGTTGATGCTGAGGTTTAAGCTATGGAAAGGCTCAATGTAAATATCGGGGTATAAACCACCGCCCACAATGGTAAGGGTCGATCCCTTAACGTTGTAGAACAATCCTGCATCCCAGCCATTATCTGGGTTGCCATAGCTAATGCCAGCATTAATAACGTAAGGCGATTGCCCTGCCATAACCCTCGATTTTTCAATGGTCTCACCTGCTTTCTCAAAAGTTTTGCGCGCGTTATACTCCACCTCTGTCATCTCAATTGTCGATTCTACTAATGTGATATTTGCGCTTAGGTTAAAGTCCTTTAAAATCGATCCCATAAAGTCCAAATCTTTTCGGAATTCTAGTTCAACCCCATAAAGCTTGCCATCGCCCACGTTCCGAGGTTGGTACTCGGTGTTGGTTTGCTGCTCGGGTATCCTCACCAGCTCAATGGGCTTGTCGAACTGTTTGAAAAATGCGCTGGCCGAAAGCATTTGTCCCCTTTCAAGAAAGAGCTCCCATCTAAAATCAATGTTGTTTATGCGGGTTTCAGTCAGCTGCCCATCCCAAGCCGCGTAGGTAAAAAGGCTACCGTTAAATATTCTATCGGATATGGGGTCGAGGATTTGGGCAAACGATAACTCCTTGAACGATGGCCGTGCAATGGTTCTTGCGTAGGTCAAGCGTAGGTTTTGGTTTTCAGTAACCGAGAATATCATATTGGCAGTTGGGAATAGATCAAGCGACTCGAGAACCTTGTCGTTTTCCAAGTTTTTACCATTTACCTCATCGCCACTGGCGTACCTTTGGTCGCGACCAGTATGGCGCTGGATGTAGTTCTCGGCCCTAACGCCTAAAATCAGCTTAAACTTGGGGTGAATTGAGAAATCGTTCGATACGTATACCCCGGTGTTGTTCACATTCGATGTGTACGCGTTGGGGTTAGGATTGCTATTGCCCGACTGGTAGTATATGCTATTGGGCTTATTTGGGTAGATATTTTCGTCTGATAGTATATCGTTAGGGTCTGAACTATTCCAAAGTTGCCCACCAAAGAACTGTATGTCGAAAAATAGTATTTCGTAGCTCCTATACTTATACGTATGGCTTGCTCCAAATTTCAGCGTAGCATCGTTGCCAAAAAGCTTGTATTTTTTCGTTGCGTCAATTCTGCTCGTTGCATTAACCTCGTTTAGCGAGCGCCAAATGCGCGATGGATTTCCTGCAGCACCAGCGAGAAAAAGGGTGTCGAGCGGACGGTAGGTAAAAGCGGTTTTTCTGATGTCGGGGTCGTTTGATGTTGAGTAGGTTGGCGAAATGCGCCAATCTATTTCCCAGTTCGATTCTTTAAACAGATGGTTACCGTTAAGTAGCAGGTTGGTAAGCGATCGTTGATTGTACTCTAAATTATCCGACGCACCCACGTATCCCGATTGACCAATTGCCTCCCCGTTATCAAGTAAAGCAAACTTTCCTGCACGGCTCTCACCCTTTTGCAGATGCATAGCCATAAGCCTAACTTTTGAGAAATTGGTTTTGTATGCTGCCCCTGCTAGGGCTGCCAGCAACACGTTTTGTTCGCCCATCTCACCGTTTTGAGTAAAGGCATACCGTAAATCGTAATTGTTGGGGTCAATATATCTTTGGTATTCGCTATTCACAACCTCATCGTAATACTTGTAATCCGACTTGTACGAAAGCGAGAAGATGTAACCCAACTTAGGGCTTTTGCCGTTCTTGTCTGCAAGGTTAACCTGATCGCCATAGGTAAAGCTGGCGCTAATGTCGGGTAGGCTAAGCTGGCGTTTTGCACCTAACTCTGGGTTAAAACTTTTAATAAAATTGCTAACCTCTTGCTGCGAAGCGCCACTAATTGGGGTGGGTATGTTGTTGCTTCGGGCGCCATCGGGTAGGGCACGGGTACCATCGTCAAATCCTAAAAAGTCGGTTTTACCCCCAGTGTAGGTTAAATAGTTTGGATTAAAATGAACGTTTGGGTTTACCGAAGTGCTAAACGAAATGCTCGATATTTTTTTGTCTGGAAAGTCTTTTGTTTCTATGTTCAGCAAACCACCAGTGAAGTCGGCGGCATCGGCTTTATTTTCAGCCCCGGAGCCGCCCGTGCGCTTCCTGCCGGAAAAACA
>CAZTFJ010000385.1:0-917 GCA_964612255.1 uncultured Rikenellaceae bacterium
AAAATACCAGCAAAAAACCCCTGATTATGCATCTGCTGATGGTGCCAGCGAAATAAACCGGTCGGCTAGCTGCGATATGTGTACCAGACCATCCTGTTTCACGCCCACGTCAACAAAAGCTCCAAAATTGGTGATATTGGTAACAATGCCGGGCAAAACCATTCCTGGGGTAAGGTGATCGATAGAATACACTCCCTCGGCAAACTCAAAAACCTTAATGCCCTGGCGTGGGTCGCGGCCGGGTTTGGCCAGTTCGTTGATGATATCCTTTAGGGTTGGTAGTCCAATGTTGCCTGTTACGTATCGTTGTATGTCGATTTTTTTACGTAGTTCCTCGTCTTTTAATAAGTCTGTTATTTCGCAGTTTAAATCTTTGGCCATTTTTTCCACCACGTGGTAGCTTTCGGGGTGAACGGCGCTGTTGTCTAAAGGATTTTTTGCATTGGTAATCCTAAGGAATCCAGCGCATTGTTCGTAGGCTTTATCACCCAATCGGGCTACTTTTTTTAGCTGGGCTCTGCTGGTAAAGTCGCCATTTTCGCGTCTAAAATCAACAATGTTTTTAGCTAGCTGTGGCCCAAGCCCCGATATGTAGGTTAGCAAATGCTTGCTGGCTGTGTTTAGGTTCACACCCACGTGGTTCACGCAGCTTTCCACAACCGTGTCGAGTCCGTGCTTTAGCTTGGTTTGGTCCACGTCATGCTGATATTGGCCCACGCCAATAGATTTTGGGTCAATTTTTACCAGCTCTGCCAGCGGATCCATAAGCCTGCGCCCAATAGAAACCGCTCCGCGTACGGTTACATCGTACTCCGGAAATTCTTCGCGGGCAACTGCCGAGGCTGAGTAGATGGATGCTCCATCCTCGCTCACCACAAACACCCTTACCTCGCGGTTAAACCTAATGCGTTTTACCA
>CAZTFJ010000385.1:927-3128 GCA_964612255.1 uncultured Rikenellaceae bacterium
AGCTGCATTTTTGTCAATTGGTTTTTTCAATTAATTAAAAATAATTTTATGGCATCAATTTTATAGGTTTCTACAAGCGCCGATAGCTTGCTCATAGCCTTTCCCTGTTCGTTTTGCGGAGCGTGGGGGTATATGGTTTCGTTATGCTTAAGGTTTCCTTGCGAGTCGAGGCAAACCACCTTGCAACCGGTGCGGTAGCCGGGGTCTATGCCCAGCACATTTTTTTGCCCAAGGGGTGCTGCCAGTAGCAATTGGCGTAGGTTTTCGGAGAACACTCGAATTGCCTCTTCGTCGGCTTTGGCTTTTAGCTCTGCCGTGAACTCATTCTCAATGCTGGGTTCTATCAATCGCTTGTAGCTATCCTCAATGGCAAAATCAATTTGGTCGGCCAGCAGGTTGTCGGTTTTTACAAATGCTGCCGATAGGTCATCCATCACCTCATCGGCTGGGGGAGTTACCGACACTTTAAGAAAACCTTCGGCTTGGCCACGGCGCATAGCCATGAATCGGTGCGAAGCACATTTTTTTACCTCTTCTTGCCAATCGAAATAGTCGGAGAACTTTACGCCTTCCTCTTCCTTGCCCTTGGCAACCTTCGATTTAATTATGGCTTTTTTATGGAAATGGCGGCGCACAATATTCCTGGCCCTCTCGTTCTCGCTAATCCACTCGGCAATTATATCGCGTGCACCCGCAAGGGCATCCTCAATGGTTGGGACCTCATCGGTAATAAACTTTTGTGCAGCATCATCTAAATTGATGTTTTGCTGCTTCATTATTGTTTCGGCTAGGGGCTCAAGACCTTTTTCCTTGGCAATTGTTGCTTTGGTTCGTCGCTTGGGCTTGTAGGGTAGGTAAATGTCTTCCAACTCAACGGGGTCGTAGCATTCCTCAATTCGTTTGCGGAGCTCGTGGGTGAGTTTTCCCTGCTCATCAATAGTAGTAAGAACGGTTTCTTTGCGCTTATGTAGCTCGGTTAGCTTGTTTAGCCGGTCGCGAATATTTGTAATGGCTACTTCGTCTAAACTACCAGTTTGCTCTTTTCTGTACCTGCTAATAAAAGGAATTGTACCACCTTCGGTAAGTAATTTAACTGTGTTTGATGTTTGCTTTGCTGTAATATTCAGCTCTTTTGCAATAATATCAATATGTTTTTGTTGCGAATCGGTCATTTGCTTTGTTGTTATGTGTGCAATAAATAAAAAATCTATTAATTTTATGCCTTAGGTAATGGCTCACAAAAATAGCAATATGCCCAAACTAGCTTGGCACAATACTTCTTTTTTTAGCATCATCCTGCTAAAGTTTTTTTTATTTGCTAGTCTTCCTTTAGATTCTTTTGCAAACAATGAGGATAGTAAGTCTGTCCTAATTATTAATTCATACCATCAGGGATTAAGTTGGACTGATAGTCTGAATTCGGGAATTAAAGAGAAGCTGAAAGGGTCAGGCATTCAAGTCGAGATATACGATGAGTACTTGGATAGCAAAAGGGTAGATATGTCAAAATCATCCATTGCTTTTTATAATCTGCTTAAATTGAAGTATGAGAGCTTAGACCTCGATTTGATATTTGTAACCGACAATAATGCGTTAAATTTTGTTGAGCATTATAAAGATTCGCTTTTTAAGGATGTTCCAGTAGTATTTTGTGGTATTAATAATAGGTATGAATTTCCCAAAGGCTTCACTGGGGTTGTTGAAGAGGTTGATATAAAGAGTAATGTTGAACTAATTAAGAAGTTACATCCAAGCCTTACAAAGTTGTATGTTGTAATTGATAGAACTACAACAGGCGAGGCGCTTAGGTCGAATGTTGAAGAGCTAATACAACGAAATTTATACCCTTTTCCTATTCAAATTTTATCCGATTACTCAGCATTAGAACTGCGCGAGTTAGCTTCTGGATTTAAGACAGGAGACGTTTTGCTTTTCCTGTTATTTAATGTGGATAAGAATCAGGAATATCATGATTTTGACCAAGCTCTTATTTCGGTCTCAGAGGTTTGCTCCGTTCCAATTTATGGAACGTGGGATTTTTACCTGAATCACGGAATTGTTGGAGGAAACCTTATTTCGGGTCGGGTTCATGGCCAAAAGGCTGGAGAATTGGGTGTGCGCATTCTTAGTGGTGCGATTGTAGTTAGAATTAATCAAGTTGTTGGTTCAACCTCTTTTGCTTTTGACCAATTTTAACTTAA
>CAZTFJ010000386.1:0-3127 GCA_964612255.1 uncultured Rikenellaceae bacterium
ATTATCAAATTACTCTCAGCAATGGTTGCCTTACTAATTATAGGAATTTTTCAATCGGTGCTTCTAGTTTTTTTGCTTCTAACCAAGAAACCTAAAAGAATTTCCGATTTTATTTTGTCGGGTTATCTTTTTGTTTCGGCTCTTTCGCTGCTTTTGGCATATCTAGTGATTTGGTCGCGCACAAACAGCTACCCATACCCTTGGCTTTTAAATCTCTCAACGCCCCTTATACTGCTAATAGGGCCCAGCTTATGGCTATACGTAAAGTCGTTAACAACCCAGGCGTTTAAATTTAAACCCATATACCTACTGTTAGCACTGCCCTTTATTGCGGTTTTGTTGATGTTAATATCTACAAATTACATTGCCCCTAGCCATATTAAAATTGAGATGGATAAAACCGAAGCCTTCCGAGGCGATTGGGTTTTTTACATTGTTATGGGGTTAATTGCACTATCGAACTTGGGCTACACACTTTGGGGGCTGTTTTTAATACGTAGCTATAGAAAACGATTAAGAACCTTTTTCTCGAAAACAGAGAATATTGACCTTAGGTGGCTGAGGTTTCTACTAATATCGGCTTTGGTGAGCTATGCAAGCATTAGCTTAATGTACGTTATTGACACAGCACTTGGGCTTATGAGCTATCAGAACCTACAGCTAGCTGGATTTGGGATAGCTTCGCTATTCGTTTTGGCAGTTGGTTTTGTTGGGCTTAAACAGGGTAATATCTTTACAACTGTACCCGAGCATTTCGATATGGATAAGGCCGTTAGCCTTACAGAGAAAACTTTGCCTGTTACCAATCAGGAGGAGGAGTTTGTGCACACCCTGCTCCGATATATGAAGGAACAGAAACCTCATTTAAACCCAGAGCTTACCATTAGCTTATTAAGCACCGCTTTGGGTTGTACGTCGGAGTATTTATCGGGAGTTATCAACGGAAGGCTCAATATGAACTTTTTCGATTTTGTGAATCACCACCGTGTTGAGGAGTTTAAGGCGCTAGCAAGAGATCCTAAAAACAAAAACCTTACCCTAATAAGCCTTGCCTACGATAGTGGTTTCAACTCCAAGGCTACTTTTAACCGTGTTTTTAAAAAAGAGGTTGGGTGTACACCCAGCGAGTACTTGAGTAAAGTCTCACCTTTTTGAGACTCTATTTTTGTGCGTTGATACCATTCTACTGAAAAGTAAGACCCTTTTGACTTGCCCTTAGTATTTCTTTGCATCAACATTTACAAACCAAATCAAACAGCGATGCAAAGAAGTAGCTTATTAGGTGTATTGTTAGCATTCCTTTTAATGGGATGTGCAACACCAAATGTAACATCGGAGAGAACCAGCTCTAGGTTAACCTACCGGGTACAGGTTGGAACCAACAGGGGCGGTGTAGTGGAGAATACAGACCTAACGGTTGTTGGTAGCATACCCGTTGACGCATACTCGGGTGCAACCAGCAAAGGGGTTAATTTAAGCGGTAAAGCGATAATACCACTTAAAAAAAATGCCATTGAAACGGGTCTTGATTTTATGCACAACGGCCAAACCTTTACCTACAACGATGATGTAAATGGTTTTATGGGGCAACGCAAGCTGGGTGTAAACCAGCTAATGATTCCCATTACCTACAGCATTGGATTGTTCAGAAACAAGTATCCCGAGGGTTTGCTGCAGATTAAAGTTGGTTATGCAGCACAGCTCAACATCATTTCGGTAAGCGATGGTACTGGCAGTATGCCCAATTACGCTACCAAGCCATTTAGCAATGGTGCCACCCTTGGCTTTTCCACAACCCCATTCCGGTTAAAAAATGGTGCAAAGCTTGGTTTTTATATCGATGGGTATAGAGGTTCTCAGGCTTACGAAGATTTTTACAACAAAACCGAGTTTGAGATGCCCGGAACAGCATTTATTAAGTACGGAATAATATATCAATTTTAATAGGAACACAGAGGCACGGAGACACAGAGATTTATTTGAGATAGTGAAAAGTACTGCTGACTTTAACTAAAAAAGTAACTGTACTTCTCCCGGCCAATAGTAGTTGTAAAGATTAGCAACAATTGGTATTACACTATACATTAGCATTGAGATTAATGTATTAGCAGCAAAACTTTATCTCTGTGCCCCTGTGCCTCTGTGTTTAACCAAAAAGTCAATAATTATGAAAACAGCTATTATCTACGCAACCAGCCATGGCACCACCGAGAAGATTGCCAGGCAAATACAAACCGAATTGGGCAATAATGCAGTCCTAATCAACTTAAAACATACGAAGAGTATAGATTTTACCTCTTACGATACCATTGTAATTGGCGGTTCAATACACGCAGGTCAGATACAGGGTAATGTGAAGAGTTTTTGTAAAAAAAATCTGGTAGAGCTTTTAAAAAAGCGCGTGGCGCTTTACGTGTGTGGGATGAACGAGCCCGAGTTCGAGAACCAGCTTTCAAATGCATTTCCCGAGTTACTTCGTAAGCACGCCATTACCTCAAAATGTGTGGGAGGCGAATTCCTGTTCGAGAAGATGAATTTTATTGAAAAGCTAATTGTACGAAAGGTATCGGGTATCTACAATAACGTTTCAAAGATAGATGAGGATAGGGTTAAAGAGCTGATTAATGATTTGAAAAAATAATAACAGGGAGTAGACAGTTTTTGTTACCCCTCTTTTGCAAAGGCTCGATTTGGGGCTATTCGTGCCCATATCAGTTGTGTTTGTGCTGCTTCTATTAAAAGAAAGCCCTTGGGGTATTTGTTTACAACCGTTTTCTATCAATCTTTATAACAGCATAAACAGGAAAAATTATAGACATGGCTGTTTCGGGGGTAAAAATGTTTCCGGTATTTTTCATATTTCCAACGTTTAACTTAATCACAATTTTGTGTACCTTTCAGCATTTCAGAAACATAAAGTACATCTACTAATAAGTTGTAGCCAATGCTTGAAGAAAAATCGCCATCAAAAAATTCGAAAATCCCTTGCGTTTAGGTAAATTATTATTTACCTTTGTGCTATGATTAATGAATAAAGATTTCTGATGAAATGCTCTGAACTATACCGTATTCTGACTAAAGATGGTTGGTATCCAATATCGCAGAAAGGTTCTCACGTGAAACTAAA
>CAZTFJ010000387.1:0-2163 GCA_964612255.1 uncultured Rikenellaceae bacterium
AGCCCTTTTATTAGGAATTTTATCATAGGAGTAAGTTCATAGAGTTCATAGAGTTTATAGAGTTTCTAGAGTTGATGGAGTTGATCGAGTTTATGGAGTTCATAAAGTTCATAGAATTTAAAAGTTTGATTTTTTTGATGGTTCGCTTTTAAGGTTTTTCGCAATTGAGCAGAATATTGCGAGTAGCTCGTTTGACTCTTTAAGTAATTCTAGAAGTTCGGCTTTTTCTACCCAGTCGAATTCTTGAATAATCTCAAGCCAGTATGTTGTTTCGCTAGCCTCGCTTTCGCAAATTCGAATTTTGGATGTAAAGTCCGCTTTACTTCTACTTCTGTTTGCTTCGCGATAATTGGCTCCAATACTAGTACCCGATTTCGACACCTGATTTCGAATGACCTTTGCCTCAACTGTATTTGGCAATTTTGCAGAAAGTTTCAATGCTTGTACAGCAAATAGTTTGGTTCTAAGTTCTGGCGTTTGTGCAAACTCTTTATTGTTCATATGCTTTTGCTTTTTTTACTTCAGACCATTTTCAACTTTAGCGCGCTCCCAACTTTAGTGCACCCTTAACTTTAGCGCACTCCCAACTTCTCACTGAATTTTTCCTCTGATCGCTTCGGTTGGGTTCATTTTTGCAATTTTTCGCGATGGCCAGTAGCTAACCACAGTGGTTGTAAGCACCACAATTATTACTGTTGATGCTATTAGTCCAAGGCTATATACCGGGTAAAGCGTTTGGGCGATGGCCATTCCTAGCTCGCTCACATCAATTGGCATGGTCCAGCCCACTTTAGCTTGCCATCCAAGGAAAGGGAGCCCGTAGGCAGCGCCAACCAGCGCAGCCAGAATGGAATACATTGCGCCCTCTACCGTAAACAGCCCAACAACGCCTTTGCGGGTGTAACCAAGTGCAATGTAGGTTCCAATTTCTTTTTGCCTGCGAAAAATGGATAGTACCATGGTGTCGAATATGGCTAGCATGGCCAGTAGCAGCAGTATGAAGTAGAAAATAGTAAGGCCAGTGGTTTTTGTCTTAATCAAATCGTCAACCGATTTTGTTAGCTCGCTTTTGGTTTTTAGCGTCCAGTTATCAAAAGTTTCTGTAAACTCTTCTCCATCTTTGAATGTGAGTATTGATGCTTGGTTTTTGAGCAGTGTCATATCTTGCAAATCCTGCATACTGATATAAACCTGACCTTGCTCAGCAGCGGGAACGTTACTGGCAAAAATATCAACAATAACAACCGTTGTTGCATCAAAAGTGCCGTTGGTATCGCGCCAGCGTAGTGTTACCCTATCGCCTTTGGTAAGGTTCATATTTCGAGCCATTGATGTTCCTATTATGGCAGGAATGCCATCTACCAACGTATCGAGTTTGCTTGTTGGCAAGCTCAGAATTGTTTGGCTTGTTGCAATGCCGTTAATTGCAACCGACTGCATACGCCCCTGCGGATAAAGTGTACCCTGTACAATGAGCATTGGAACTATATTGCCATTTTCTACATCCTGAGTTAATTCCTGTGGTATGGGGGCGTGGCTATCGGTTAGGGTAAATGGGTCGTACGGGTCGTAGGCGTTGTGCCAGTATTGTCCTCCGCCAATTTGCCAGCTGGTCATATCGTGCTTGGCCTGTTCCTCCCAGCCAATCATCACCCCATTCATCCAAATTATTACTACATACGAGAACGAAAGCACGATTACGTTTAGCCAGGTGCGTAGCCCAGCGCCTATAAGGTTCCTGAATGCTAGTTTGATTGCTAGTTTCATAGCTAGATCTTATTTGGATTCAATTAGTTCGTCTTTATCTACCTTGCCGTCAAGTAGGTATATTTTTCGGCGGAGGTAGTTAATAACCTTCTCGTCGTGAGTGGCAAATATGAACGTAGTTTCCAACTCTCTGTTTAATTTTTCCATTGTTTGGAGGACATTATGAGAGTTTTTGGCATCGAGGTTAGCCGTTGGCTCATCGGCAAGTACCAGCGATGGGCGCTTAACCATTGCACGAGCAATTGCAACCCTTTGGCATTCGCCACCCGATAGTTGTGGCGGCTTGGAATGTACCTTGTCTGTTAGTCCAACCCATTCCAAGGCATCCATTACCATTTTTTTTTATAAGGATGGATGAGAATAACAAAGTAGACTCGTGTTTTATATGTTATACGG
>CAZTFJ010000387.1:2173-3119 GCA_964612255.1 uncultured Rikenellaceae bacterium
TTGGAGTGCACCTTATCGGTTAGCCCAACCCATTCCAAGGCATCCATAACCATCTTTTTGCGTTGGCTTGCCGAGAGGTTTAGGAGGAGTAGAGGAAACTCAACATTTTCGTAAACCGTGTGAACCTGAAGCAGGTTGTAGCTCTGAAAAATGAAACCCAGATTCTCCTTGCGAAGTTGTGCTGCCTGCTTGGCTGTGAGTTTGCCAATGGAATTGCCTAGTACCAGCGCATTCCCCTCCGATGGTACGTCGAGCGATCCAATAATGTTGAGCAGGGTTGTTTTACCCGATCCGCTTGGGCCAACAAGCCCTGCGAATTCGCCCTTCCCGAAGGTAAGGTTAATGCCCTTTAGGGCTGTGAACTCACCTTTTCCCATAGGGAATCGTTTGGTGAGGTTGTCGATTTGGATGATTTGCATAAGTGGTTGATTTAGTCTGAAAGTCAAAAGTCTGAAAGTCGAATGTAAAAAAGTCGAAAGTTAAAAGTCTGAAAGTCGAAAGTTAAAAGTCTTAACATTCCTTACGCTTATGGTTTGTGCCTCTTGTTGTTTAGAGATTTGATAAAACCTTTAATTAACTTTGAAACTTAAAGGCAGGTATTGATGAGTTCATCTCGTTTTTCGATTTTTATGTATTTTAATCGCTCCGCTAAATATAGCATAGACCTTACTTCGCTGCATGAAGCGGTTGCTATGTAAAGAAATCGAGTAAAGTCCGCATCTGTTCCTCTGTCAAAACCTTCTGCAATGTTATTTGATATTGATATTGAGGCTCTATTAATTTGGTCTTTAAAACTATAGTCCTTAATTGTGCTAAAGTGAGAATAAACTTCAACAGCAATATCTTGTGCTTTTTGCCAAGCAATTATATCTTCAAATCGCTCAATTTTCATAGTTTAAGGTATTTTAGACGAGTGTTTTCAACAACTTTAGATTTTTTTACTTTT
>CAZTFJ010000388.1:0-3110 GCA_964612255.1 uncultured Rikenellaceae bacterium
ACATTCTATAGTCAAATTCACCAAATTCTGTGTTTTTAAATGATAATCTTGGGTTTGGTATTTTAGCACATATTCTATTCATTGTACTATTGTTAATTGGCTCAATTTGTTCTTTAGTTTTATCTTTAGCATATTGAAAGAAAAATGGAACTTTTGATTTTGTATCCATAGGTAGCGATACGAAAGCCTGTAGGAGTTGAATTTGTATGTTGCATCAATATTAGTTCCTGCCAAAAAAGTTTTTCCTTGAAAGTCGATGTTCCTGTCCACACTACCACTGTAAGAGAACTCCAGCGGAGCAAAAAGGGCCAGCACCTCATGGCGCTCACCAATGCGGTAACCAACCTTAACCCTTGAGAAGAACTTAGCGTTTGAGCTAAGCTCATCGGAAAAGGATAGGAATGTTCCTGTATCGCCCGGAATCCGAACATCGTTGTAACCAGTTGCAACTATTCCGGCTTCAACATCGAAGCTAACCTGAGCTTTTGCATTTCCAACCAAACAGAATAGACTTATTGATATTGCAAGGGTATAGTAATTAATCCTTTTTTGCATTGTGCTATTGTTTATATAATATTCACGTAAAGATAACCTTCTTTGCTTTTATAATCTTTATTATCCGTAGTTAAGTTTTTACCTTTGAGTGTTTAAAATACCAAACAGATGAATAGGCATAATACGAAACCAAATGGCTCATACATAAGTTACTTTAGCAATTTGGTAAAGCAAAACGGAGGGATAAACCTGGCGCAGGGAATCCCCGGTTTTCAACCGCCAGCCGAACTCCGTAATACGCTAAAGGAACTTGTGGACAGTAATATCCATCAGTATGCACCCGGGCTTGGTAACTTTAGGTTGCTAAATCAAATTTACAGCTACTACTCTAAGTTTTTTTGTGTTGATATTGACAACTTTTTAGTTGTACAGGGTGCCACAGAGGCCATTTCGCTTTTATATACATACCTAACCCAAAAGTTAGACGGAGATTTTAGCGTTCTAAGTTTCGACCCCGCATATGAGAGTTACAGCCAGTTACCTCAGATATTTGATCATCCATTCGTAAGCTACCCGCTAAACAGCGAGTTCTCAATTGATTTTGATGATTTTAAAAAAGCTATTACTGAGAAAAACGTAAAAATCGTATTCCTCTCGTCGCCGGGTAACCCATTTGGCAAAACGTGGAGTAAAGATGAGGTGAACCACCTTGTGAGGTTGGCAGAGGAGATGGATTTTTATATAGTTTTTGATGCGGTTTACAAAGATTTATATTTTGATAACGAGCCTTACCTTCCGCTGCAGCATAACTCGCCTAACGTTTTTTATGTGAATAGTTTCTCGAAAATGCTTTGCATAACTGGCTGGCGTATTGGTTACCTTTATGCGCATGAGCAGCATCGCAAGGCAATACGTTCAATTCACGATTATATAGGCCTTTGCGCACCATCAATTCTACAAGAAGCACTTGCAACCTATCTTGAGGAATATGATTTTGGAAGTGAGTTTGTTGAGGGTTTTAGGAACAAAGTAAAAGCCAACTTTAACTACCTTGCCCCCCTACTGGAAAGGCTTGGATTTACCATTCCACCAACCAATGGCGGATGCTTTATTTGGGCTAAGTTACCCAAAGGGTTAAACGATGGATTCGATTTTGCCAGCGAGCTATACAGCAAGGTGGGTGTGGCAACTATACCGGGCGAGCATTTTAGCAAGAACTACGCTAGTTGGTTACGCATAAATATTGCCCGACCATCGGAGGAGATTAAGAAAGCGGCGGGTTTGATAGAGCAATTCATTTTATCAAATTAGCTTATGCAAGTTGCCATTTACGCACTAATAATATTGGCAACAATTTACTTTGTTGTGTTTGCCCTATTTGCTGCAGGGCTAGTTTTTAGAAATATGCAAAACCCTATTGAACAGCAAACTATCCCAATGTCTATTGTTGTGGCGGTGCGTAACGAAGAAGCAAATATCGACAATCTCCTTATATCGATATTAAAACAAGATTATCCAACTGAGAATTATGAAGTAATTCTGGTAAACGACCATTCAACAGACAATACTTGGCCAATGGCTAAAAAATGGGCAGAACTACACACAAACATACAACTTACAGAGCTGCCTAACCAAAGCAAAGGGAAAAAACAGGCAGTTGCCTGGGGTATCTCACTTGCAAAAAACGATACCGTTGTACTTACCGATGCCGACTGCACTCACCCTACTAGCTGGCTTTGGAACATTGCATTGGCCTATCAAACCAAAAAAGCGCATATGCTTATTGGGCCAGTAATGATATCGCCAACAAATACTTTTTTTGAAAAGATGCAGGCGCTTGAACACGCAAGTCTTACGGCAAGCAGCATAGGAGGCTGTGGCATTGGGGCTCCGTTTATGGCAAGTGCGGCTAATTTATCGTTCAATAAAAGTATGCTTGGTTTTGACCAGCAGATGCTAAATACCAAGTACACTTCGGGCGACGATGTATTTCTGCTGCATAGCGCCAAGCGCAAAAAGGGTTTCAGGATATCGCCCCTTCGGGGTGATGGCGCGCTGGTTTTAACCCAACCCGTGAAATCGGTTGGTAAATTTCTTGCGCAACGTGCCCGCTGGGCTTCAAAATCGACTGGCTATACCGATTTTACTGCCATTGTTGTTGGCTTTACGGTGCTGCTTTTCAATATTTTGCTTGTGGTATTAGCCGTGCTGTTGTTTTGGGATATTGTGTATTTAAAGATGCTTGGATTGGGGTATATTGTGAAATTTATAGTCGACTACCGATTGTTGCAACCATATCTAAAATTACACAATAAGCTATCGTTACTTCATGTTTTTATACCTTTGCAACTTGTTTATCCAATTTATATAGTTGTTGCGTTTGCCATGGCAATGCTGACTAATACTAGGTGGAAACAAAAAGAAATTTTGAATGTAGAATGATAAATGAAAAATATCGAATATCAATCAGACCTTTGTTTAGAATTTGACATTTTTCCCGACCTTGGCAGGGTCTTCAATCATTCAATCATCCAATCATCCAATCAACCAATCAATCAACCAATCAATCTGCCAGCCAATCAACCAATCAACCAATCAACCAACAATAAATGAGC
>CAZTFJ010000389.1:0-3110 GCA_964612255.1 uncultured Rikenellaceae bacterium
AAGCCGTAAAAAGGTCTCGTAAGGATTTATTCGGCATGATTGTACGTAGAACTCCTGACAAAAATTCATTTCGTAAATGTCGCCCCTATGGATATGCGCAAGCACCCTATTCACGGTATCTAAATATTCGTCCTTTGTAAAACGTGCCTGTGTTAATAAATCCTTATCATTATGTGCGGTAACGGCAGGTTCATCCATTATGGTATCGAACAGGCTACCTGCGGTTTGGCGGTTGTATTTATCTTTAGAGTAATGAATATTGAGAATACCATCCTGCACCGCAAATACTATGGAGGGCCTGAAGAAAATCATCTCGGGAAAGTGAAGGCCATCGGAATTGTTAGAGGTTAATTTTTCTACCTCATTCTTTAAATCGTAGCCCAAGTAGCCAAAAAGCCAATCGTTTTGGGCAGTTGCATCACGTAGCTCGTCAAAATAATTCTTGCTGGGTACAATAAGGCTTTCGGCACCAAATGCAGCAAGTACCTCATACCGGCTGTGGGGTGTGTAAGCATCGCAGGTAAGGATATTGGAATTAGTACGAAGTACCATTGCGTACTGCTCCTTTTGGCTCCAACGGCAAAGCTGGTCGGCAAAGCGTTCCACTTTTTTAACAGGTATTGTTATTGTGCCTCTCATACCGCAAAGATAGTAGAATTTGAGTTCTGCTCTAACGCTGCAATTTTTTCTTACTTTTGCTGATATAAAATCGACATAAAACCATGTTTCCAACCACAAAATCGTTTGTTTACACGCTAACCCGCATTGCATCGAGATACAGAACCGAGCTTGCCCAGAACTTTGCAGCCAAAGGCTTTGCCGATGTTACACCCGATTACTGGATTGTGCTAGAGTGGCTTTGGGAGGAGGATAACATTACCATTGGCCAGCTGGCCAAGCGCACCAGCAAGGACAATGCAGCCATATCGCGAATAGTTGATGGTATGGAGCGCAACGATTTAGTAAACCGAGTTGCCAGCGCCACCGACAAGCGCTCGTACCAGATTGTGCTTACCAAGTACGCCAAAAGGATAATTGAGCAGCTTAAAGCCATTGAGGAGGCAACGCTACAAAAAGCAACGGATGGATTAAACCCCATTGAGGTGAAGGAACTTATCCGTATGCTTGAGCATTTATACGAAAAACTAGATTAAAAAAGGCACAAACCACTGGTTTATGCCCTTTTTAATATTGAAATAAAGCTGTTACACTATGTATTCATTGCACCACAAACGTTAATAACCTGTCCGCTGATATAGCTCGACATCTCTGAGCCAAGGTAAACGCACACATCTGCAACATCCTCGGGAGTACCACCACGCTTAAGAGGAATTTTATCAACCCACTCGTTGCGAACCTCCTCGGGCAGTTTATGAGTCATTTCAGTAATAATAAAGCCAGGAGCAATGGCGTTGCAACGGATGTTGCGTGAACCCAATTCGCGAGCCACCGACTTGGTGAACCCGATAATACAAGCCTTTGGGGCCGAGTGGTTTGCCTGACCTGCATTCCCCGATACACCCACCACGGAACTCATGTTGATAATTGAACCCGACTTCTGCTTTAGCATATACTTTTGGGCAGCCTTGGTTAGGTTAAAAACCGATTTTAGGTTCACGTTCATAACCAAGTCCCACTGCTCCTCTGTCATTCGCATTAGCAATGTATCGCGGGTGATACCAGCGTTGTTCACCAGAATATCGATACGGCCAAAATCTTTCACAATCTCATCAACCATAGCTTGCGATGCCTCAAAGTTGCTGGCATCGGAAACATAACCCTTAGCTTTTACGCCCATAGCGTTCAGCTCCTTCTCAAGATTCTGAAAATTCTCATCGGCATTCATATCGGAAAATGCCACGTTGGCACCGTGCTGGGCAAATGCAATGGCTATTGCACGACCAATACCGCGCGCTCCGCCAGTAACTAAACCTGTTTTTCCTTCGAGTAGTTTCATAATATGTTGTTAAGTTGATTTCGGCTACAAAGGTAAAAAAAGATTATAAATTTAAACGAGAGTTGAATAGTGCCTAGAGTTGAAAGTTTAAAGTTTAGAGTTTAGAGTTTGCAATGTTTTGAATGATTGGTTGATTGACTGATTGGATGATTGGATGACCTGCCATCGTCCGCAGGTCATGGCAGCGTCAATACTCTAAACGCTGACAGATGCTTCGCACGCTGTCAGGTTTAGGGTTCAACTCTAGCCACTTTAGGCACTCTATGAACTTTAGGCACTCAAAACCTACTTTTCCAAGCTAGCCACAGCGAAGCTGGCCTCGGTTAGGTTTGAACCTAGCTGGAATTTGGTTACCTTCATCTCGGAGCGGCGCTTGTTTTGAACATTTTTCATCTCCATGGCAAACGAGAAGTACTTGCCATTTGGCTGCTTGCGGTAATCGGCAAAAGTTTGCACCTTGTAAGGCTTATCGAAACGGTCGAGCAGCTCGCTTTGCTGCACCAAATAGGTGCTTTTGTCGATATACGAAATGCGCTTGCGAAATCCGTACTCCGACTCCACATCGCGGTTTTTGGCAGTGGCCTCAATTTTCCAGCAATCTTTGCCGTTAAAGGTTTCCTCTCCCAGTAGTTTGTACTCAAAATCGTCAATATTTGGGCGACTCATATCGGCATTGGAAAACTCAGAGCCCATAAAGCTCTTACCCCGCTCAGTGCTAACAATACGACGAGTTCGGCGCAGCGAGGGTAGGTAAACCCACATATCGTCGCCCTTCTCCTCATAATCGTATATCAAAATTGATGTGCCCTGAACATCGGCTGGCGCAATAAACCGCATGAGCGTTTTGGTTACCCCGTTAAACGTTCCAGTAGCAACTGCCACCTGACGTTCGCGGGTATTGCCTCTGTGGTCATGAATGTAAAGCGTTGTAGCCATTTCCATTGATGAAAATTCAATGGCATCGGACGATTTTATTGATATTTCGCGAGCATCCTGTGCAAAGGTTTGTAACGATAGTAGCGTAAGTGCTAGCGTGGTTAAAACAATTGTTCTCATTTTATTTTGATTTTTTTAGTTTAGTAAAATCTTATTTACTTAGAATAATATCAACATAAATAACTTACAATTTGGGGCTTGTACCATTTTTCTCCAA
>CAZTFJ010000390.1:0-3039 GCA_964612255.1 uncultured Rikenellaceae bacterium
ATGCCATAAATATTCTGGGTATCCCCAACGAGAACATTATAATGCGCACCAATGCTACAGCCATGGAAATGCACAGAGCCTTAAGTCAAATCAACACAATTACTAAAATTGGAGAAGGCCAAGCGGAAATATTTGTAATGTACGCTGGCCATGGTTTCCCCGATGAGAAAACCCAAGAACCCTATCTAATTCCTGTTGATGTTAGCGGAACCGATCTGCAATTCGCCATTAAGCTCACCGATTTTTACTCCAAGCTCACAGAGCATCCATCGAAACGGGTTACCGTTTTTCTAGATGCTTGCTTTAGTGGTGGGGGGCGCGAACAGGGGTTGGTTGCTGCTCGTGGAGTAAAAATTCGTCCCAGAGAAAACGTGTTAAATGGTAATCTGGTGGTTTTTGCAGCCACATCGGGCGATCAGTCGGCCCTGCCATGGAAAGAAAAAAACCACGGTATGTTTACCTACCACCTGCTAAAAAAACTTAAGGAGACTAAGGGCGATGTTAGCTACCAAGAGCTATCGGACTATTTAAAGCACAACGTGGCAACCCGATCGGTTCTGGTTAACCAAAAGGAGCAAAATCCGCAGACCAACATTAGCAGCGATGTGGTTGATATCTGGGGAACCTGGCGATTAAAATGATGTGCTTTAGTTCTAAACCTTACTGAGAAGAGCGGGGGAACAATAAACCCTGGCTGCAAATTTCAGTGTCATTACATTGCGACACCCTGCTCTTCTCTTTTTAAAACTCAAAACTTTAAAATTTTTATTCAATAAACCATCACTAAACCATACATCCAATAAAGATTATTGATGTAGACAAATAATACATGGCAAGTATTCTCATATCAAATTGCAGAAGGAAGATAACTAATTGCCAAATCAGAAAATACAAAAGGGTGACTCGAATGGCCACCCTTTTGTGTCAATACTCAATGGAATTTTTTCAACCTCTGATAATTGTAGCTTCCCTATCGGGCCCAACCGATACAATTTTTACAGGAACGCCTGTTTCAACCTCAATAAATTTTACATAATCTACTAACTCCTGAGGGAATTCTTTTTCGGTGCGAATGTTTGCCAATGAAGAGTTCCATCCTTTAAATTCCTTGTAAACTGGTTCTATCTCAGCATCAAACTCGTAAGGCATAATCTGCGTTTCCTCGCCATTCACTTTGTATGCGGTTGCAACTTTAATTGTATCGAAGGTGTCGAGCACATCGGCTTTGGTCATAATAAGAGCCGTTACGCCATTAATCATAACGGCATATTTAAGGGCAACCAAATCGAGCCAGCCACAACGGCGGGGTCGACCAGTTGTTGAGCCATACTCATTCCCCTCGTCGCGCAGTTTCTGTCCCACCTCATCCTCAAGCTCGGTAGGGAAAGGGCCTGATCCAACACGTGTGCAGTAGGCCTTAAAAATACCATACACCTCGCCAATAGCACTAGGAGCCAATCCTAAACCAGTACATGCTCCTGCGCAAATAGTATTTGATGAAGTAACAAAAGGGTACGAGCCAAAATCGATATCGAGCAAGGAACCTTGCGCCCCTTCGGCCAATACCTTTTTACCCTCTTTTATAAAACGGTTAACATCGTACTCAGAATCGATTATCTGAAACTGCTTAATCACTTCCAACCCAGCAAACCAATCGTCTTCATGCTGTTCAACATTAGGCTTATAGTCGTACTGTGCCAAAATATCGTTATGCTTTGCTTTTAGCAAATTATATCGCTCTTTAAAATCTGCTCGAATAACATCGCCAACCCTAAGCCCGTTTCGTCCTGTTTTATCCATATAGGTAGGCCCTATACCTTTAAGAGTAGAACCTATCTTACCTTTCCCTTTGGCCGCCTCCGAGGCAGCATCGAGCTCGCGATGCGAAGGAATAATAAGATGTGCTTTTTTAGAGATGTAAAGATTTTTGGTTGGTTCAACGCCCATTTTGCGTAAAGCAGCAATTTCTTTGGCAAAAATTACTGGGTCGATAACAACGCCATTACCAATTACGTTGATTGATTTTGGGTGAAAAATACCCGATGGGATTGTGTGTAAAACGTGCTTAATGTTATTAAACTCAAGCGAGTGACCTGCATTGGGTCCGCCCTGGAAACGAGCTATCACATCATAATTTGGGGTAAGCACATCAACAACCTTACCTTTGCCCTCATCGCCCCACTGAAGGCCAAGAAGTACGTCAACTTTCATACTTGCAACAATTAAAATGATTGGGAAACACGCAACAAATGCCGGCCAAAGGGAACCGGCATCGTGCAAATTTCATGTTATAAAGTTACTACATTTTAGGCGGTGTTTCCAAAATATTTGCGCTAAAAAAAATGTAATATAAAACAGGTAGCTACCAAACTAAAGCTAATTGGCAGTTTCGTCGGTACGTTGGGCGCCCATACACTTGCTACAAATTCCATAAAAGTATAGCGAATGGTGAGTAATTTTAAAATTCATTGATTTGCCCGCAGTGTTCTTAATTTCCTGAATGCGCGGATCGCAAAACTCAATAACGCTTCCACACTGAGTGCATATAAGATGATCGTGTTGGCGACACTCGTAAGCCTTCTCGAAAACAGCTATGTTTTTACCAAACTGATGCTTAACAACCAAATTACACTCAAGCAAAAGTTCTATAGTGTTATATAAGGTTGCCCTGCTAACCCTATAGTTCTTGTTTTTCATGTAAATGTATAGGGTCTCAATATCGAAATGCCCCTCACGAGAGTATATCTCCTCAATTATTGCAAAGCGTTCTGGAGTTTTCCTATGGCCCTTCTTTTCGAGGTACTCAATAAATATCTTTTTTACGGAATCGAGGGTCTGATTACATCCCATAGCATCTGTTGTTTAAATTTAGAACAGATAAAAATAATAATTGTGTTGCAAACTATCAAATTTTTTTGAAAAAGTTTTTATAATTCTACTAAACAGGCATTTAGAAACATCAAAAAACCTAATTGTCAAAATTTTCGATGCGCTTAACCGAGTCAATTCCTTTAATTCGCATCACGTTGCCTATCAGAC